>NZ_JBFRDQ010000194.1:0-12597 GCF_052113865.1 Allobosea sp. TAB14
GCCTCAACCGCGTGGCCGAGGGCTGGCCGGTCTCGCGACAATATCGGCAGGAGCTGCGAAAGCGCCTCGGCGTCTGAGAACCGCTGCCGATTCGCGGGATCTCCATCTTCGGTCATTTAACCGATTCCTCACGATGAGTTCGGCTCGGAGCGCCRTTCGTCGAACCCGCATGTCTGTTGGTCGAACAGGGCTTGCCGCCCGGCAGGCGGGCGATCTCAATGCGGACATCGTTCGACGGACCCGCCCCCGCCTATGCCTTTTCGCCGCCCCCCTCGCCTCGACGCACCGAAACCGAGATGCCTGCCGGCGCGCAAAATCGCATGGCTCGTGCTTTGCTCCCTTTTTGCGATCGCATCGACCGCGGGCGCGCAGCGGGCGGAAGCCGACGATCTCGCGCTGCGCGATGCGGCGTCGATGGCCGGCGTCGGAATGTTCCTCAATGCGCGCGCGCCCGGCCTGATCCTCGCCGTCGTCCGCGGCGAGGACAGCTTCATTGCGGGATATGGCGAGATCGCGCCGGGCAGCGGCAAGGAGCCGGATGGGCGTTCGATCGTCCGCGTCGGCTCGGTCTCGAAGGTTTTCGCGACCGATGTGCTCGCCGTCATGGCGGCGACCGGACAGGTTTCGCTCGATGCGCCGCTTGCCGGCTATGCACCGCCGGGCAAGACGCCCCTGGCTTTCGAAGACAGGCCGGTCACGCTGCTCGACCTTGCGACGCATTCGGCCGGTCTGCCGCGCGAGATGCCCGATCCGGCGACACCGCCTGATGAGAAGAATCCGTTCGCGGCTTATAAGGCCTCGTATTACTGGGACTGGATGTCGAGCCATCGGTCCGCCTATCGGCCGGGCACGACCGCAATCTACTCGAATTTCGGCTTCGGCCTGCTCGGCGAGGCGCTTGGCAAGGCCGGCGGAAAGCCGTTCGCGGAACTGGTCGGCGAGCGCATCACCAAGCCGCTCGGGATGGCAGATACGACCTTGCGCCTCTCGGAGGCACAGAAGCCTCGGCTGATGACCGGGCTCGACCCGTTCGGAAAGCCCGACCCGAACTGGGAGGCGAGCGAGGTCATGCAGGCCAGCGCCGGCATCTACACCACCGCCGACGACATGGTGAGGTGGATGCGCTGGCACCTTGCCGACGATGCGGCCGGGCGGGCGGCACGGACACTCGCTCATGCGCTCTGGCGACCGCATGACGGGCTTTCCCGCCTGGTCGGGGTCGAGGCGACGGACTCCGAGGGGATGGGGCTTGGCTGGATCGTCAGCCGGCCGAAGGACAGGGTGCCTCTCCTCCTCGGCAAGAGCGGCGGGATCGGCGGCTTCATGAGCTATGTCGTGCTCTCGCCCAATCGCAGGCTCGGCATCTTCGTCGTCGCAAGCAAGGTCGACTTCGCCATGTTCGAGGGGCTGAGGACCGCTGTCCGTGATCTGGCGGCGGAACTGACCCCGGCGACCCCGTAGACGATGGCCGCGTTCCCTTCCCTCCGCACATCGAGCCACCTCGCCTGCTCGACCGCGATGCTGCGCGTCTGGCTCGCTCTGGCCGGATCAGCCGCTTCCTGCACGCCACTCGTGCTGGCGCTGCCCGCCTGGGGGCAAGTCAGCGGAAAGGGAGGAGCCGGCGGTGCCCACGGCATCAGTCGCCCCACCACGGGACAGGCAGGTAGCCTCGGTGGCGAATATTCCGGCGGTGGCGGCGGCGGTGGTGGCGGGGCCAATGCCCGGCCGAGCGGCGGATCCACAGGCGGCAAGGGCGGCAGCGGCGTGGCCGGCCATGGCGGCGGCGCCGGCGGCGACATCAGCGGAAGCTCATCCGTTCTCCAGTCCATTCCACCCGGATATCTCGGCCATGTCGGGCAATCCGGATCGGCAGGCGGGTCGCCCTCGCATGGCGCGGCCGGCGCGCCGGGACATGATGGCGGCAGTGGCGGCGGCGGTGGCGGGGGAGCCGTCGGTCTCGATTTCTACGGGGCATTGCTGTCGGCAAGCCAGACGATCAACCTAGTCGGCGGCAATGGCGGCAGTGGCGGAACCGGAGCGAACGGCGGCAACTCCTACAGAGACCCCTTCATCGGACATGGGGGGGCTGGTGGGGGCGGAGGTGGCGGCGGCGGCGGCGGTGGCGCGGGGTTGTCCCTGCCGGGGCAGGAGCTCGTCTTCAGCCCTTCTTCGGTCGGGTTTCATTGGGTTGCGCCGTCCAACCTTGTCGTGACGACCACCAATGCAACGTTAAAGGGCGGCAATGGTGGCCGAGGCGGAGACGGCGGCGACGGAGGATCGGGCTCGGGGGCCTATGTGTCGCAAACCTGTCTTCCAGGAGGCCGGGGCTGTGTGCCGATCCGCATGTATCCAGGCGATGGCGGCCCCAGCGGTTCCGGCGGAGACGGCGGTGCCGGCGGCGCTGGTCTGCTCTCGCTCTACGGCCGGCAGATCAGCCTTTTTGCGGCCACCGCTCAGGGCGGCAACGGCGGCGACGGCGGCGGCACCGGCAACGGAGGCAATGGCGGCTCAAGCTACGGCTATAGCGGCATGACAGATGGCGCTCGCGGCGATTTCGGAACGAACGGAAGCGGCGGCCGCGGAGGGGCCGGTATCGAGATCGTGGCGACAAGCGGCGGCAGCACGATCATCTCCCTGTCGTCGGATAGCCATGCCCTCGGGGGCAAGGGTGGCAGGGCCGACTATCTTGCTTCGCCCGGCTGGGGAGGCGACGGCATTCGTGTAGCCGGGCCCGCGACCATCACCGTGGGTGGGACTGCGGCCGGCGGCGGCGGTGGCGATGTCAACGGTGCATGGTTCGGCGGCGGCGGAGGTGCAGGCATCTTCGTCGACGGCCCGGCCAACGTTACGGTCCAGAACGGCGCGCAAGTGTCTGGCGGACGCGGCGGGCTCGGCGAGCAATCATCCGCCGGCCGCGGAGGCGATGGCGGCTCGGGCATCGAGGTGCTGCGCGGCGGGACATCCCTTATCATCGCCGGAGAGGTGCGCGGCGGCGACAGCCAAGGCTTTGTTCCCGGCTCGCAAGGCGCGGCGATAGCCCTGAACGGCAGCGGCAATTCGGTCGAGCTGCAAGCGGGGTACAATCTGGTCGGCAAGGTGAATGGCGGCAGCAATGCGACGCTCATTCTCGGCGGCGCGACGAATGCGAGCTTCGATCTCAGCGGACTGGGTTCGCAATATCTGGGCTTCTCGGATTTCAACAAGGGCGGCGCGAGCACCTGGATCCTGTCGGGTGCTGCGACGGCCTTTCGCGGCGACATGGCGATCGATGCCGGAACGCTCGCCTTCTCGGCAGGAGCGCAGCTCACGGCGACGAAAGCGCAGATCGCAAACGGCGCGGGTTCGACCGCGGCCGTCTCGGTCACGGGGGCTGGAGCGAAATGGACCGTCGACGGTCCGCTTGTCGTTGGCAATCAAGGTCAGGGCGGCCTGACGGTCTCCGATGGAGGCACCGTTCTCGCCGGCTCGATCAACGCCGGAACGGCGATCGGCGGGACCGGCACGATCAGCATCAGGGGCAACGGCTCGCATCTGGGAGCCGGCAGCCTCGTGCTCGGCGATGGTGGCGCGGCATCGGCTCTGGTGTCCGGTGCCGCATCGAGCCTGACGGCAGATACGTTCACGGTCGCGAACTTCGGCCGCGCCGATCTTACGGTAGCCGACGGCGGCCGAGCCGGCGCTGGCGGGGGCCGGAATATCGAGGTCGCCAAGAACCTGGGCAGCTTCGGTACCATCAATATCGGCGCGGCTGCCGGGCAACCCGCGACCGCACCTGGGACACTCGACAGCGACATCCAATTCGGTGCTGGCACCGGCAGTCTGGTCTTCAACCACACCTCCAGCGGCTACACATTCACCAAAGCGATATCGGGCGCAGGCGCGATCGACTTCCGCGCCGGCACGACGATCCTCACGGCCAATAGCGGGGGATTCTCAGGGCCGACAACAATCGCCGGCAGCACRCTTCGGATGGCAGACAGCGCACGGCTCGGCGGCACCGTCAGCATTGATGGCGGAGGCCGGGTCGAAGGCGGTGGTAGCATCGGCGCGACGACAGTCAACAACGGCGGCACGCTCGCGCCTTCCGGCTGGAACGCGCTCACGATCGACGGCGACGTGACCGTCAATGGCGGCGGCACCCTCCAGCCTTCGGATGCCGCCGGCCTCATCGTCGATGGCACGCTGACGCTCAATTCCGGCAGCGCTTACGACTACCGGCTGCATGGCTACGGATCGTCGGCCGCCGGCTCGGCGACGACGCGCGTCAACGGCAACCTCGCCCTCAATGGCGGGACGTTGAATCTCGCCAGCAGCTCCCAACCCGCGCTCGGCTACCACCGCGCTTTCACCTATACGGGAACCCTGTCGGGTGGCAGCTTCCCCGTCGGGACGGTGCCCAACACCGGGCCGTTCGCTTACAATTACAGCGTCGACACCTCACAAAGCGGCAAGGTCGATGTGCTCGTCGGCGCCAATGGCGTCAACATCCTGCAGCTCTGGGGCACGACATCGGCCGGTGGCGCCAGTGGTAGCTGGACTGCCACCAATCAGAATTGGCTCGACCTTGGCGGCGCAACGCCGACGCAATGGGGCGGCGGCTATGGCGTGTTCCGGGGTCCGGGGGGCACCGTCACGCTCGACAGCGTCAACGGTGCGCTTAGCGCCGTCGGGCTGCAATTTGCCGGCGGCAGCTACACGCTGACCGGCGACAGCCTCAATCTGCATGGCTATAGCGGCGGCGGCATCACCATCACCACGCCGGAAATCAGGGTGCTCGACGGAGAGACGGCCCGGATCGACGCAACGCTCACCGGCACGGCCGGTTTCGAGAAGACCGGCGACGGCACGCTCATCCTCGGCGGCGCCAACAGCTACAGCGGCGGCACCACGATCTCGGGTGGCACATTGCAGATCTCCGCCGACGCCAACCTCGGCGCAAGCGGCGGCGGTCTCTCCTTCGACAATGGCGCGTTGCGCACGACGACGGACATCGTCTCCATCCGGAACGTTGCGCTGCTCGGCACCGGCGCGATCGAGACGGATGCCGGCACCACATTGACTTTGTCCGGCCCGGTCGGCGGCCCCGGCGGACTGATCAAATGGGGCGACGGCACGCTTCTCCTTACCGGCAACAACAGCTGGGCGGGCGGCACCCTGCTCACTGCCGGCACGATCAGGGCTGGCAGCGCCGGTGCCCTGCCGACCATGACCGATTGGATGCTGACCGGCGGCAAGCTCGACCTCGCCGGTCATGATCTCTCGATGGCCTTCCTGGCGAGCACCGGCGGCGAGATCGCGCTTGGCGGCGCCGACCTCACCGTCAATCAGGCGCAGGACAGCCTCCATGCCGGAACCATCACCGGCGTGGGGCGCCTGCTGAAGGATGGCCCCGGCGCATTGCTGCTGACCGGCACGAACAGCTATTCCGGCGGCACGGTGATTCGCGACGGCACGCTCGCCATCGTCGCCAACGCCAATCTCGGCAGTGCAGCTTCCGCCATCGCCTTCGACGGCGGTGGCCGCGTGATGACGCTGGCCGACATCACCAGCGACCGCTCGGTCACGCTAGCCGGCACCGGCACGATCGAGACCGCTGCCGGCACGCGTTTCGTCCTCGGCGGCTCGACCAGTGGTGGCGGCAACCTGGTCAAGGAGGGTTGGGGAACGCTGACCTTGACCGGCAGCGCTGACCATGCCAGAGGCACGACGATCACGGCCGGCACGCTCCAGATCGGCGATGGCGGCACGACGGGCGAGCTCGCCGGCGACGTCTCAAACGACGCTGTCCTGCGCTTCAACCGCTCGAACCTGTACAGTTTCGGTGGCGCCATCTCCGGCGCCGGCATCGTCCTTCAGTCCGGCACCGGGATGACGAGCCTGACTGGCACGAACTCCTATTCCGGCGGCACATTGATCGAGGCCGGAACCCTGCAGGTCTCGCGCGACGCCAATCTGGGCGCCGGCGGAACGGCCATTACTTTCCTGGGTGGAGCGCTGCGGTTCGGTGCCTCGTTCAATACCGATCGCACCATGCTGCTGATCGGCAATGGCACGGTCGACACCAACGGCCACGATGCGACGCTGACAGGCGGCGTCTACGGTTATGGCGATCTGATCAAGGCCGGCGCGGGCACCCTGACGCTGAGCGGGACGAACTCTTATCGCAACACGCTTGTTACCGCCGGCACCTTGATCGGCGATGCCGCATCGATCTCCGGCGATATCGCCAATAACGGCGCGGTCGTCTTCAACCAGCGAAACGATGCCAGCCTGGCGAGCGTGTTGTCCGGCACTGGCAGCTTCACCAAGGCCGGCGGCGGAGCCCTTGCCTTGACCGGCGACAGCTCCGGCTTCTCCGGCTCGACCACGGTGTCCGCAGGCACGCTCATCGTCAACGGCGCGCTCGGCGGCGGGCTCGATGTCCTGTCCGGCGGTCGGTTGCAAGGCAACGGCACCGTCGGGCCGACCACGATCCATGCCGGTGCGACCATCGCCCCGGGCAATTCGATCGGCACGCTCACCGTCTCCGGCGACATCCGCTTCGAGCATGGCGCGACCTATGCGGTCGAGGTCAGCCCGGGTGGCTCGTCGAGCGACCTGATCCGTGCCAGCGGCAAGGCGCGGCTCTCGGGCGGCTCGGTGGTCCATATCGGCGAGGACGGCACTTATTGGGCGAACCAGCGTTACACCATCCTGACGGCCGGTCAGGGCGTCGAGGGTCGCTTCGACGATGTCAGTTCCAACTTCCTCTTCCTCGATCCGAGGCTGGAATACGACACCAACAATGTCAGGCTGACCCTGCTGCGTAACGACCTGCCGTTCGCCGCGATCGCGCAAACGCGCAACCAGGCCCAGACGGCTCTCGGATTGGAAAGTCTGGGTGATGCCAACCCGTTATGGCTGAGCTTCACGCAACTGCGCGACGAGGGCGAGGCCCGGCGCGCCTATGACAGCTTGTCGGGCGAGATCCATGCGTCGGCCAAGACGGTGCTGATCGAGGGCAGCCAGGAGGTTCGCAACGCGGTGTCGGACCGGATTCGTGCCGCCTTCGACGGGATTGGCGCGCCGCGGATCGCGACACTGGCCTATGCTTCCAGCCACGGGGCGGTCGCGGCGGGGGCAAGCGAGGGCTTTGCCTTGTGGGCGCGTGGCTTCGGCTCCTGGGGCCAGACACGTGGCGACGGCAACGCCGCCTCCCTCACACGCTCGAGCGGCGGCCTGCTTGCCGGTTTCGACATTCCGGTGGTGTCGGAGGCGCGGCTGGGCGTCATGGCGGGCTACTCGCGCTCGACCTTCGAGATCGCTCGGCGCCGCTCCCGCGGCGAGGCGGACAATTACCATATCGGCCTCTATGGCGGAGCTGAACTCGACCGCTTCCGGCTGAGTGGCGGGGTCACCTATGCCTGGCATGAGCTGGACACCCGGCGCAGCGCCGTATTCTCCGGCTTCGGCGAGGAGCTGCGCTCCGATTACGACGCCCGCAGCCTCCAGGTTTTCGGCGAGCTCGCCTATCGCTTCGATGCGGGGCGGACCACCTTCGAGCCTTTCGCCAATCTCGCCTATATCAATTTGCGCAGCGCCGGCTTCACCGAGACAGGCGGCGTCGCAGCCTTCTCCGGCGGCGCGCCGTTCTCGATCGCAGGCGCTCCGATCGCCCGCGACGCGTTGGTCGTCAGCACCGGCCTCGCGCTGAATCTCTCGCCAGAAGCCGAAATTGGACTGTCCTATGACGGGCAGCTCGCGTCGCGCGCGACCGATCATGCCTTTAATGCCCGGCTCGCAGTCAAGTTCTGACGCCACCAGCGTGTGCTGCGATCCGCCGCAATGTCAGATCCGCGGCATCAGATGAGCTTCCGCTTCTGGCTCATTCGCGCTCTGTCGGTGCTGCGTCAGAAGCGGATCGCCTCTGGCTGGCGGCCGCGACCGTGGGCCGTCCGGAGCCGACGCTTCTCACGGGCCAGCCGAGCAACGCGCGCTTCTGCGACTTCAGCGATCTTCGCTGGTCTCCAAAAAGGCGGGACGAACCGCCTTCTTCAGCTCGTCGATGAAGGCTCGGACGAGCCGTTTGGGCGCGCGGGCCTTCTGATAGAGCGCATAGGCCTCGACCGAGACACGCGGTCTGAGGGGCCGCACTTCCAGCCGGTAGCGGCTGCCGCTGATCGCGGTGAAGGAATCGACCAGCGCCACGCCGATCCCGGCCTCGGCCAGCAGGCAGGCCGTGTTGCTGTAGCGCACCTCGATCGGGCAGGGCGGGCGCGCACCGGCGAAGAAATCCCGCTGCAGCAGCAGCCCGAGCCGCGCACCCGGCTCGAAGCCGATCATCCGGTGGCCGGAGAGCATGGCAGGAGAAATCTCGCTCTTGGCGGTTAGCGGATGGTCGGGCGTCATGGCGCAGACCATCTGGCCGGCACCGATCAGCTCCGCCTCCAAACCCGGCCTCGCATAGGGCTCCAGCGAGACCCCGAGATCGGCTGCGCCGCTCTCCAGCCCTTCGATGACGCCATCGGTACGGCGCACGTCGAAATCGACATGCAGCTCCGGCCGGCGGCTGGCGAAGCGCGCCAAAGCGCGTGGCACCAGCGCATTGGCGATCGGGGGCGTCGCGAGAAGCCGCAGCGAGCCGCTGCGCGTGTCGCGCAGCGCGGCGACCTTGCGCGAGAAGGACTGGACCATCGAGAAGATGGGATCGC
This sequence comes from Allobosea sp. TAB14, assembly GCF_052113865.1. Classification (NCBI taxonomy): domain Bacteria; kingdom Pseudomonadati; phylum Pseudomonadota; class Alphaproteobacteria; order Hyphomicrobiales; family Alloboseaceae; genus Allobosea; species Allobosea sp. TAB14. The sequence goes on from NZ_JBFRDQ010000194.1 coordinate 8,691, forward strand.
TGTCGCGATACATCTCGAGAGCTTCCGGCGTCGGGATCAGCCGGTTGCCCTGCCGCTGGAACAGCTGGAAGCCGAGCTGCCGTTCCATCTGCTTGACCGCGGTGCTCACCGCCGGCTGCGACAAGGCCAGCCCCTGCGCCGCCGCCACTGTCGTTTGGCAGCGAATGACTTCTCGAAAGATCTCGAGTTGCCGCAAATTCAGCATGTCGGCCGGCTCCGCTGGGCAGATCGCAGGCAGTATAAATTGGATTGATAGAGGGCCTAGTGATTTTTCTAGATCTGATATTGTAGCGGCTTTCCGGCGCTGACTATCCTGCGGTTTCCCGTTCCCAGGAGCGCGCCATGTTCGCCAGAATTGCCACCATCGGCCTGACCTTGCTGCTCGCCCCCGCCGCGATGGCGCAGACGACATTGAAGACCGCCGTCGATGGCACGTTCGCGCCCCACGCCATGCCCAAGCTCTCCGGCGGCATCGAGGGCTTCAACGTCGATCTGGCCGAGGCTATCGGCAAGCAGCTCGGCAAGACGGTGACGGTCGATGCCGCCCAGTTTTCCGGTCTGATCCCGGCCCTGCAGGCCGGCACCTACGACTTCATCGTCGCGCCGGTGACGGTCAGCAAGGAGCGCGCCGAAAGCCTGCTCTTCACCGAAGGTTATCTCAATACCGACTTCCAGTTCATCACGAAGAAGGGCGCGCCGCCGATCACCGCGCTCGAAGAGCTGAGGGGCAAGGTGATCTCGGTCAACAAGGGTTCGGCCTATGACAGCTGGGCGCGCGGCCTGGAGGAGAAGATCGGCTGGAAGGTCGAGTCGTTCGGCACGCAGACCGATGCCGTTCAGGCGGTGATTTCGGGCCGTGCCTACGCCAATGTGGCCGGCAACACCGTCATCCAATGGGCCGCCAAGAGCAATCCGCAGATCCAGCTCTCCTACACCTATTCGACCGGGCTGGTCTGGGCCGTCGCGCTGCGCAAGGATTCCGCGCCGCTGCGCAACGAGCTCGATCAGGCGATCGAGTGCCTGAAGACGAACGGCACCATGGCCGCGCTGCACGAGAAGTGGTTCGGCACCAAGCCGGCCGCGGGCTCGGCCGCCGTCACCCCCTTCCCGGGATATGGCGTGCCCGACATGCCGGGCTACGACGCGACGGCCCATACCCCCGCCTGCAAGTGAGCGAGGCGAGCGAACTGTTGGCCGGCGGAACCGGCGCCATGCGCCCTCCGCATCCGCTGCTCGACATCCGCGGCCTGCACAAGAGCTTCGGCACGATCGAGGTGCTGAAGGGCATCGACCTTGCCGTCTCGCCCGGCGAACTCGTCTTCCTCATCGGCCCCTCCGGCTCGGGCAAGAGCACGCTGCTGCGCTGCTGCAACCGCCTGGAGGAGCCCAGCGGCGGCTCGATCTGGTTCGACGGGCAGGAGGTGCTGGCAGACAGGATCGACATCAACGCGCTGCGCCGGCGCATGGGCATGGTCTTCCAGTCCTTCAACCTCTACCCGCACATGACCGCGCTGGGGAACGTCACGCTGGCGCTGCGCAAGGTTCTGAAGAAGCCCCGCGCCGAGGCGGAGCGCATCGGCATGGCCGCGCTGGAGGGCGTCGGCCTCGCGCATAAGGCCGCTTCCTACCCGGGCGAACTCTCCGGCGGCCAGCAGCAGCGTGTCGCCATTGCCCGCGCCTCGGCGCTGGAGCCCGGGCTGATGCTGTTCGACGAGCCGACCTCGGCGCTCGACCCCGAACTCGTCGGCTCGGTTCTGCAGGCGATGCGCGACATGCGCGCCGCCGGGATGACGATGCTGGTCGTCAGCCACGAGATGCGTTTCGCCCGCGAGGCGGCCGACCGCGTCGTCTTCATGGATGGCGGCGTCATCGTCGAGCAGGGCCCGCCCGAGCAGATCTTCGGCGCGCCCCGGCACGAGCGCACCCGCGCCTTCGTCTCCGAGGTCGCCCGGTAGCGCCATGGATCGCTTCCTCGACAGCTTCCTCAACGCCAAGCTCATCGCCACCACCTGGCCGGCGATCCTGAGTGGGCTGGTGGTGACGATCGAGATCGCGGCGCTCGTGGTCGTGACCGGCCTGCTGCTCGGCCTGGCGCTCGCGCTGCTGCGCTGGCGGGCCGGCCGCTGGTTCGCCTGGCCGCTGATGCTGTTCGTGGATCTCTTCCGCGCGGTGCCCCCGCTCGTGCTCGTGCTGCTGATCTTCTTCGGCCTGCCCAATGTCGGCATCGAATTGCCGAGCTTCGCCGTGCTCTGGCTGGTGCTGTCACTGGTGCTGGCCGCCTTCGCCGAGGAGATCGTCTGGGCCGGACTGATCGCAGTGAAACGCGGCCAGCGCGAGGCCGCCCGCTCGACCGGGCTGACCGAGACCCAGACGCTGCTCTACGTCGTCCTGCCGCAAGCACTGCGCCTCGCCGTGGCGCCGCTGACCAACCGCACCATCGCCATCACCAAGAACACCGCACTGGGAACGGTGATCGGCGTGCCGGAGATCATCAACCAGGCGACGACGGCGGTCTCCTTCTCGGGCAATGCGACGCCGCTGCTGATGGGTGCCTTCGCCTATCTCCTGCTCTTCATCCCGATCATCGGCCTCGGTCGGCTGATCGAGAGCCGCTTTGCCTGGAGGCGCCAGTAATGGACGTGCTCCTCCAGCAGTTCTTCAATCTCGAGATCATGGGCAAGGCCCTGCCGCTGGTGCTGCAGGGCTTGAAGACCACGCTACTCATCTGCCTGATCGTCATCCCGATGGGCCTCATCGGCGGCGTGCTGGTGGCGTTGGCCAGCCGATCCACGGTTCGCGCCCTGCGGGTTTCGGTGACGCTGCTCGTCGACCTGATGCGTGCCTTACCCCCGCTCGTGGTGCTGATCCTCGTCTATTCGGGGCTGCCTTTTCTCGGCCTGCGCATCTCGCCGCTCACGGCGGTCGTGATTGCCTTCTTCCTCAACAACGCCGCCTATTACGGCGAAATCATCCGCGCGGGCATTGAGAGCGTCCCCGCCGGGCAGTGGGAGGCGGCACGCTCGACCGGCCTGAGGGCGGACCAGGCTTTCACTTGGGTCATCCTGCCGCAGGGCCTGCGCAACGTGCTGCCGGACCTCGTCTCGAACACGGTCGAGGTGGTGAAGCTCACCTCGCTCGCCAGCGTCGTCTCGCTGCAGGAGATGCTCTACTCGGCCGACATGGCCCGTTCTCTCACCTTCAACGCCTCGCCGATCGTGCTGGCCGCGCTGATCTATTTCGCGCTGCTCTGGCCGGCGGTGAGGCTCGTCAGCCGCCTCGAACATGCCGCCGCCCGCTGAGCGGCCATCACTGAAAGGACGCGCCATGCGCATGCTCACCGTCGCCGCCGCCCAGATGGGCCCGATCCAGAAGGCTGACAGCCGCGAGGCGGTCATCGCCCGCATGGTCGCGCTTCTCGACGAAGCCAGGGAGAAGGGTGCCGATCTGGTCGTCTATCCCGAGCTGGCGCTGACGACCTTCTTCCCGCGCTGGTATCATGAGGACCGCGCCGAGGCCGACATCTGGTTCGAGGACGCGATGCCCGGCCCAGCGACGCAAGCCCTGTTCGACCGGGCGCGCGAACACGGCATCGCGATTTCCTTCGGCTATGCCGAGAAGACGCCGGACGGGCATCATTTCAACACCAGCATTCTCACCGACAAGAGCGGCGCCATCGTCGGCAAATACCGCAAGATCCATCTGCCCGGCCACGCCGAATACGACCCTGAGCGCACGCATCAGCATCTCGAGAAGCGCTATTTCGAGCCGGGCGACCTGGGCTTCCCGGTCTGGCGCACGCTCGGCGGCGTGCTCGGCATGGCGATCTGCAACGACCGGCGCTGGCCCGAGACCTATCGCGTCATGGGCCTCCAGGGCGTCGAGATGGTGCTGATCGGCTACAACACGC
>NZ_JBFRDQ010000195.1:0-7587 GCF_052113865.1 Allobosea sp. TAB14
GGATATGATCGTTCGATATTGAAGCAAAAGTCCTATCGGCCGCTCGTGGCGAGGGCAAGGCAGGGCGCGCCTGCCGTCCACTGCCGCGGTCAACGGCTTGCCCCCGGCAGGCGGTCGTTGGAAAGGGCGGCATAGAGCAGGTGATCGGCCCAGACGCCGTTGATCTTGAGATAGGCCCGCGCCAGCCCTTCGGGCTGGAAGCCGACACGCTCCAGCAATCGTCGCGACGGCTCGTTATTGGGCAGGCAGGCCGCCTCGACGCGGTGGAGCGCCAGTTCCGAAAAGGCGAAGCGCAGCGCCCCGCGCACGGCCTCGGTCATGTGCCCTTTGCCGGCATGGCGCTGGCCCATCCAGTAGCCGAGCGTGCAGGCCTGCGCGACGCCGCGCCGGATCAGCCCCAGCGTCAGCCCGCCGAGCAGGGTTTCGCTATGGCTCTCGAAGATGAAGAGCGAATAGGCCTCGTCCGTGGAGATCTCGCGCGCGGCGCGCTTGGCGCGCAGCCGGAAGGCGTTGCGGGTGAGGTCGTCCTCGTTCCAGGTCGGCTCCCAGGGCGCCAGGAATTCGCGGCTTTCCATGCGCAGCACCGCCCAGGTGGCGAAGTCGTCGATGGATGGCGCGCGCAGGTAGAGATTCGGCGTCCGGATCAGCGGGCGGCTCTGCGGCTCGCTCGGGAAACGGAAGAGTGCCATCGCCGGTCAGTCCGCCGCTCGCGCCGCCTGGCGCAGTCGCTTCGCCGGCGGCAATCCATGGAGGGGGCCGATCGCCGCGATGGTCGGCTGGTGGCCGAGCAGCGAGCGGCCGGCATTGCGCACATCCGCCAGCGTCACCGCATCGAGCCGCGCCGCGAGCTCCTCGCGTGGGATCGCCCGGCCGAACAGCAGCACCTGCCGCGCCATCTGCTCGAGCTTGCCGCCCGGGCTCTCGAGCGAAGCCAGCAGCCCGACCTTCATCTGGGCGCGGGCGCGGGCGACCTCGACCTCGGTCACGTCTTCCGCCGCTTGCCGCAGGCAGCCGAGCGCGACCTCGATCAGCTCATTGGCATCCTCCGGCGCGGTGCCGGCGCCGATGCCGAAGACGCCGCAATCGGAGAAGGGCCAATGGAAGGCGTCGATGGCATAGGCGAGGCCGCGCTGCTCGCGCACCTCCTGGAACAGCCGCGAGGACAGCCCGCCGCCGAGCACGGAGGCGAAGATCTGCAGCGGATAATGCGCCCCTTGCGCGAAGGGCAGGCCGGGCAGGCCGAGCACGAGATGCACCTGCTCCTCGTCGCTGCCGATCCGCGCCTCGCCGCCGCGGTACTCGCCGGGCTCGCGGATGAGTGGCACCGCCGGCCGCGCGGGCAGGGCGGAGAGATGCTTGCGGGCGAGCGCGACGAGCTCGTCATGGTCGACGGCGCCGGACGCCGCCAGCACCATGTTCCCGGCATGGTAGTTCCGGGCGAGATAGGCGCGGATGGCGTCGGGCGTGAAGCCCTTCACCGTCTTGGCCGTGCCGAGGATCGGCCGGCCGATCGGCTGGTCGGGGAAGGCGGCTTGCAGGAAGCGATCATAGACGAGGTCGTCCGGCGTATCCTGCACCGCCGAGATCTCCTGCAGGATCACGCCCTTCTCGCGCTTCAGCTCCTCCTCGGTGAGGGCCGGCGCGGTGACGATGTCGGCGAGGATGTCGACCGCGAGCGCAAGGTCGGCGCCGAGCACGCGGGCGGTGTAGCAGGTGTATTCCACGCTGGTCGCCGCGTTGAGGTCGCCGCCGACGCTCTCGATCTCCTCGGCGATCTGCAAGGCGCTGCGCCTTGCCGTGCCCTTGAAGGCCATATGCTCCAGAAGATGGGCGAGGCCATGCTCATGGGGCAGCTCGTCGCGCGAGCCGGCCCCGATCCAGATGCCCAGCGAGACGGTCGCCGCATGCTCCATGTGCTGCGAGACGATCCGCAGCCCCGAGGGCAGGGTGGTCAGGCCGACATCGGGATCATGCGCGCCACGGCTTTCGTCGGGAGCCACGATCTCGGCCAGCTCGGCGGGCGCGGCCACGCTCACGCCGCGGCCCCCCGCACGGCGCGGGCATGCTCGCGCACGAAGGTCTCGATCGCCGCGAGGTCGTTCGGCAGCAACGTAACCCGCTCCTTGCGCTCCATCAGATCGGCGAGATGCGCCGGAAGCACGGGCTCGACGCCGCTGGCCGCTTTCACGGCGGCCGGGAACTTGGCCGGATGGGCGGTGCCGAGCACGATCGTTGGCGTCGCAGCATGGCGGGCGAGCTTCTGGCGGGCGGCGCCGATGCCGATGGCGGTGTGCGGATCCGCGAGGTAGCCGCTCTCGGTCCAGGTCTGGCGGATCTCGGCGGCGATCTCGCTCTCGCTGAGCGCCGTCGCCTCGAACTCGCTGCGGATGCGGGCGAGCGGCTCGGGCCCGATCTCGAAGCGGCCGGACTGCTGCAACGATTGCATCAACCGCCGCACGGCGGCGCCGTCGCGCCCATGCGCCTCGAACAGCAGCCGCTCGAAATTGGAGGAGATCTGAATGTCCATCGAAGGCGAGGTCGTCGCCTGGACGCCACGCATCTCGTAGACGCCGCTCGCCAGCGTGCGGGGCAGGATGTCGTTGCTGTTGGTCGCGATCGTCAGGCGCTCGACGGGCAAGCCCATCCGCTTGGCGACCCAGCCGGCGAGGATGTCGCCGAAATTGCCGGTCGGCACTGCGAAGGACACCTTGCGGGCGGGCGCGCCGAGCGAAACCGCCGCCGTGAAGTAATAGACCACCTGCGCGGCGATGCGCGCCCAGTTGATCGAATTGACGCCGGAGAGGCCGATCTCGTCGCGGAAGGCGTGATGGTTGAACATCGCCTTCACCAGGTTCTGGCARTCGTCGAAKGTGCCYTCGACCGCGATGGCGTGGACGTTSKCYGMRTCSACCGTGGTCATCTGCCGSCGCTGCACGTCCGAGACRCGSCCCTGCGGATAGAGGATGAAGACGTCGACGCTCTTCAGCCCCTTGAAGGCGTCGATGGCCGCGCTGCCCGTATCGCCGGAGGTCGCGCCGACGATGGTGGCGCGCTGGCCGCGCAGGCCGAGCGTGTGGTCCATCAGCCGCCCGAGAAGCTGCATCGCCACGTCCTTGAAGGCGAGCGTCGGGCCGTGGAAGAGTTCGAGCACGAAGAGGTTGTCGCCGATCTGCGTCAGCGGGCAGACGGCCGGATGCCGGAAGCCGGCATAGGCGTCGTGGATCATCCGGCCGAGCGCCTTTGGCTCGACATCGCCGTCGCTCAGCGCGCCGATGACGCGCTCTGCCACGGCGGCATAGGGCTTGCCGGAAAAGCCGGCGATCTCGGCGGCGTCGAGCGTGGGCCAGCTCTGCGGCAGATAGAGTCCGCCGTCGCGGGCGAGCCCGGTCAGGAGCGCGTCGGAAAAGCTGAGCGCCGGGGCTTCGCCCCGGGTGGAGACATGCAGCACGGTCTTGGGCCTCTTTGATCTATATCTGATGCTATAGGCCGGTCTGCTGCTTTGGGCAAAACCGTTTGATGTCGATCCTGCGGCCTCAGGCCGAGCTCGCGCCTTTCCGACCCTGCCAGGCATAAGCTCCGAACACCCCGACCAGCGTCAGCGCGAGCGCGAACCAGGTCAGCGCATATTGCAGGTGATTGTCGGGAATGCGCCCGATCAGCTCGCGCACATCGACGCCGGCCGGCGGCGTCAGCCCGTCACCCTCGCGCTCGGCCTCCAGATAGAAGGGCGCCGGCGGCAGGTTGAGGGCGGCGGCGATGGCCGCGGGGTCGCGGGTGTAGAACTCGCGGATCGCCGGGAGGTCCGCCGGCGTGAAGGCATTGCGCGTCTCGGGCGCGCGCAGGAAGCCGCGGATCGTGTCGGGGCCGGAAGCGGGACGGATCTGCCCGAATTTGCTTTCGGGGACGAAGCCGCGATTGACGAGGATGACGCCGCCATCCTCCAGCCTGAAGCCCTGGAAGATCCAGCGCCCGAAGCCGGAGAGCTGGCGTGTTCCCGGCGGTCCCGCCGCGATCGTGGTGCGCACGCCTGCGACATGCTCGTCGGCATAGCTGCCCTTGGCGACCACATGGGTCAGGTCGAGCGCACCGGCGTCGAGCTTCGCCCAGTCGGTGCTCGGCGGCATCGGCGCTGGGGCGCCCGCGGACTGGGTTTCGAGCCGGTCGATATAGGCGCGCTTCTCCTGCATCCGCTCGAGCTGCCAGGTGCCGAGCCCGCAAAGCACTACGGCGCCCAGAACGGTCAGGAGCCCCGGTAGCAGCAGGCCGGGTCTCTTCGCCTTGGCTGACGGGGAGGTCACTTCTCGCGCCTGCCTTCCTCGGCCTTGTTGACGTATTGCAGCGCCACCGCGAGCCCCTTCATCGGCCGCAGCAGCGCGAGGCAGATGGCGATCGCGAGCGGCAGCCAGATGGCGAGATGCAGCCAGATCGGCGGCTCATAGGCGATCTCGACATAGAGCGCCGCCCCCAGCACCACGAAGCCTGCGATCAGCATGATGAACACGGCCGGCCCGTCGGCGGAATCGGCGAATTTGTAGTCGAGCCCGCAGGCGCTGCAGCGCGGCTTCAGCTTGAGGAAGCCGTCGAAAAGCGCGCCCTCGCCGCAGCGCGGGCAGCGCCCGGCGAGCCCCGTCGCATAGGGGGAGGGAAGGGAGGGTTGAGGTTCGGCCATTGATGCCTCCTGAACGAAAAAGGCGGCCTCGCGGCCGCCTTCTGTCAGCGCGACCGCCGGGCGCGCGGCAGCCGGTCAGTGCCCGGCAGCGGTCTGTGCGCCAGCGCCCCAGACATAGATCGAGACGAACAGGAACAGCCAGACCACGTCGACGAAGTGCCAGTACCAGGCGGCGAACTCGAAGCCGAGATGCTGCTCCGGCTTGAAGTGGCCAAGATAGGCCCGGTAGAGGCACACCGCCAGGAAGATCGTGCCGATGATGACATGCGCGCCGTGGAAGCCGGTCGCCATGAAGAAGGTGGCGCCGTAGATGTTGCCGCTGAAGGCGAAGGCCGCATGCGAATATTCGTAGGCCTGGCACAGCGTGAACAGCAGGCCGAGGATCACGGTCAGCCACAGGCCCTGCTTCAGGCCGGCCCGGTCATTGTTGATCAGGGCGTAGTGCGCCCAGGTCACGGTGGTGCCGGAGGTCAGCAGGATCAGCGTGTTGAGCAGTGGCAGATGCCAGGGATCGAAGGTCTCGATGCCCTTCGGCGGCCAGACGCCGCCGGTGAAGTCGTGGCGCAGGAAATTGATCTGCTCGTAGGAGAACAGGCTCGCGTCGAAATAGGCCCAGAACCAGGCGACGAAGAACATCACCTCGGAGGCGATGAACATGATCATGCCGTAGCGGTGATGGAGCTGCACCACGCGGGTATGATGGCCTTCCTTCTCCGCCTCGCGGATCACGTCCATCCACCAGGACAGCATGGTGTAGAGCACGCCGAGCATGCCGACGCCGAAGACCAGCGGGCCGATATGCAGGCCGCCGACCGGCAGGGCCTTCATCCACATCACGGCGCCGATCGCCATGATGGTCGCGCTGGTCGCGCCGATGAGCGGCCACGGGCTCGGATCGACGAGGTGGTAATCGTGGTGCTTCGTATGGGCCCCGGCCATCGTATTCGGTCTCCGCGTGCGACTTCTTGTCCGCGCTCTCTGTGAGCGCGCTTTTACAGTTTCGGATTCTTCGCGTCACCCTTGGCGGTGCCGGCCTGGTCCTCGGCGACCGGCTGCCCTGCCTTGGAGGCGAAGTAGGTGTAGGAAAGGGTGATGGCCTTGATGCCGTCGAGATCGCGATTCTGCGCGATTTCCGGGTCGATGTAGAACACCACCGGCGCCTCGAAGCTCTCGCCCGGCTTCAGCGTATGCTCGGTGAAGCAGAAGCACTGGATCTTCACGAAATAGGCCGCGCTCTGCTCGGGCGTGACATTGTAGGTCGCTATGCCCGTCACCGTGCGGTCGGAGCGATTCGTGACCTTGTAGAACACCGTCTGGGTGATGCCGACCTGCGCGCTGATCTCGGGGCTCTCGGCCTCGAACTTCCAGCCGAGGCCGGGCGCGACATTCGCGTCGAAGCGCACGGAGATGAAGCGGTCCAGCACCTTGCCGGTCGCGGCGGTGCCGATCTGCGGCGTGCCGCCGAAGCCGGTGACCTTGCAGAACAGGTCGTAGAGCGGCACGGCCGCGAAGGACATGCCGAGCATGCCGAAGGCGACGCCGACGCAGATCAGCGCCGTGCGGGTCGATTTCGCGGAATGCGTCGCCACGCGGCTGTCGGAGGGCTTCGTCATCACAGCGGCCGGTTCATGATGGCCGGGCCGGTCTTCACCAGCGTCACCACGAAGAAGAAGACCACCAGCCCGGCCAGAACCAGCGCGAGCGCCAGGTTCCGACGCCGACGGCGCGCCATGTCCTCCGGAGAGAAGGGCGCCGGCGCGACCTTTCGGTTGTGATTCTCGCTCATCCGATCACCTTCGGCAGCGTCCACATCAGGCCGAAGCCGTTCTCGACGAGCAGCACCGCGAAGAGCAGGAACAGATAGAGGATCGAGAAGCCGAAGAGCGACCAGCAGGCCTTGATCGCGGCTTGTCCCTCGGTGCGGCGCCAGACCTGGATCGAAAGCCCGATCATCGCGAGCCCGGTCGTGACCGAAACCACGAGATAGATCAGCCCGCCGAAGCCCATCAGCGCGGGCAGCACCGCGACCGGCGCCATGACCAGCGAATAGAGCACGATCTGCCGGCGCGTCGCGGCCGGGCCGGCGACATTCGGCATCATCGGGATGCCGGCGCGGGCGTAATCGGCGGATTTGACCAGCGCCAGCGCCCAGAAATGCGGCGGCGTCCACAGGAAGATGATCGCGAACAGCACCAGCGAGTGCCAGCCGAACTGGCCGGTGACGACCGCTTCGCCGATCATCGGCGGGAAGGCGCCGGCGGCACCGCCGATGACGATGTTCTGCGGCGTCCAGCGCTTCAGCCACATCGAATAGACGACGGCATAGAAGAAGATGGTGAAGGCCAGCATCGCCGCCGCGAGCAGGTTGGCGACGAGCCCGAGCACCAGCACGGAGCCGACCGAGAGGGTCAGCCCGAAGGCGAGCGCCTCGGAGGGCAGGATCCGGCCTGACGGGATCGGGCGCTTGGCCGTGCGGCTCATCAGCGTGTCGATATCGGCGTCGTACCACATGTTGAGGCAGCCCGAGGCGCCGGCCCCGACCGCGATCGCCAGCAGCGCCGCCAGCGCCAGCACCGGGTGCACCGTGCCGGGCGCCGTCGCCATGCCGGTCAGCGCCGTCACCACGACGAGCGACATCACCCGCGGCTTCAGSAGCGCGAAGAAATCGCGCGCCTCGCCGGTGGAGGCGATGGTGCCTTCGGTGTGGGTTTCAAACGCGGCGGACATCGATCTGATCGTCTTCGTACTCTTTGGATCGGCACCGTTCAGGGGGCCGGGTCATTGCGAGCGGCTTGCGGTCGCCCGTCTCCGGAACGCCTCTCGGGAGGCGCTCGGGGGAAGGGCGGCGGCGGACCCTGGGGTCCGCCGCCGGTCGTCTCAATGGTCCGAGCCGGTGATGCGCGGCAGCGTCTCGAACT
>NZ_JBFRDQ010000196.1:0-22979 GCF_052113865.1 Allobosea sp. TAB14
CATGGCCAAAGAGAAGTTTTCGCGGACGAAGCCGCACTGCAACATTGGAACGATTGGTCACGTTGACCATGGCAAGACGTCGCTGACGGCTGCGATCACGAAGGTTCTGGCTGAGTCCGGCGGTGCGTCGTTCACGGCGTATGACCAGATCGACAAGGCGCCGGAAGAGAAGGCCCGCGGCATCACGATCTCGACGGCTCACGTCGAGTACGAGACCCCGGCCCGTCACTATGCGCATGTCGACTGCCCCGGCCACGCCGACTATGTGAAGAACATGATCACGGGTGCGGCGCAGATGGACGGCGCGATCCTGGTGGTGTCGGCGGCCGACGGCCCGATGCCGCAGACCCGCGAGCACATCCTGCTGGCGCGCCAGGTCGGTGTTCCCGCGCTGGTGGTGTTCATGAACAAGGTCGACCTGGTCGACGACGCCGAGCTGCTGGAGCTCGTCGAGATGGAGATCCGCGAGCTCCTCTCGAAGTACGACTTCCCCGGCGACGACATTCCGATCACCAAGGGCTCGGCCAAGGCCGCGCTCGACAACGTCACGCCGGAAATCGGCCATGACGCGGTGATCGCGCTGATGAAGACGGTCGACGACTACATCCCGCAGCCGGAGCGTCCGATCGACCAGCCGTTCCTGATGCCGGTCGAGGACGTGTTCTCGATCTCGGGCCGTGGCACGGTGGTGACCGGCCGCGTCGAGCGCGGCATCGTCAAGGTCGGCGAGGAAATCGAGATCGTCGGCCTGAAGGACACCGTGAAGACGACGGTGACCGGCGTCGAGATGTTCCGCAAGCTGCTCGACCAGGGCCAGGCCGGCGACAACATCGGCGCGCTGCTGCGCGGCACGAAGCGTGAGGACGTCGAGCGCGGCCAGGTGCTGTGCAAGCCGGGCTCGGTGAAGCCGCACACGAAGTTCAAGGCCGAGGCCTACATCCTGACGAAGGAAGAGGGTGGCCGTCACACGCCGTTCTTCACCAACTACCGCCCGCAGTTCTACTTCCGCACGACGGACGTGACCGGCGTGGTGACGCTGCCCGAGGGCACGGAGATGGTGATGCCGGGCGACAACATCTCGATGGAGGTGACGCTGATCGCCCCGATCGCGATGGAAGAGAAGCTGCGCTTCGCCATCCGCGAAGGCGGYCGTACCGTCGGCGCCGGCGTCGTCGCCTSSATCATCGCGTAACGCGTTTTCGTGAGGGGCGARGGCCCTTCGGGCCTTYGCCTTTTCACGTCACGGAGAACAAAGACCATGAACGGTCAGAACATTCGGATCCGCCTCAAGGCGTTCGATCACCGTGTCCTCGATGCTTCGACGCGCGAGATCGTGTCGACTGCAAAGCGGACGGGCGCCCAGGTTCGCGGGCCGATCCCGCTGCCCACGCTCATCGAGAAGTTCACGGTCAACCGCTCGCCGCACATCGACAAGAAGTCGCGCGAGCAGTTCGAGATGCGGACCCACAAGCGGGTTCTCGATATCGTCGATCCGACCCCCCAGACGGTCGACGCCCTCATGAAGCTCGATCTCGCCGCCGGCGTCGACGTCGAAATCAAGCTCTGATCCGATTAAACGGGTCCTCTGTTTCCGGTATCGCCGGATGGACATGACCCCAAGGGAAGGTATGCACCGATGCGTTCCGGTGTGATTGCACAGAAAGTCGGGATGACCCGCATCTTCACCGATGCCGGGGAGCACATTCCGGTCACCGTGCTGAAGCTCGACARCTGYCAGGTYGTCGCGCATCGCACGATCGAGAAGAACGGCTATGTCGCCGTGCAGCTCGGGTCGGGCTTGGCCAAGGTCAAGAACGTCTCGAAGGCGCAGCGCGGCCACTTCGCCGTCGCCAAGGTCGAGCCGAAGCAGAAGATCGTCGAGTTCCGCGTCAGCAATGACGCGCTGATCCCGGTCGGCGCCGAGCTGACCGCCGACCACTTCGTCGTCGGCCAGTTCGTCGACGTCTCCGGCACCACCACCGGCAAGGGCTTCGCCGGCGGCATGAAGCGCTGGAACTTCGGCGGCCTGCGCGCCACGCACGGCGTCTCGGTCTCGCATCGTTCGATCGGTTCGACCGGTGGTCGCCAGGATCCGGGCAAGACCTTCAAGAACAAGAAGATGCCGGGCCATCTCGGCGCCGAGCGTGTCACCACGCAGAACCTGCGCGTCGTCCAGACGGATGCCGAGCGCGGCCTGATCCTCGTCGAGGGCGCCGTTCCCGGCGTCGCCGGCGGCTGGATCCATGTCCGTGACGCCGTCAAGCGCGCCCTGCCGAAGGATGCGCCGCTGCCGGGTAAGTTCAAGGTTTCCGGCGAGGCCAAGGCGGAAGAGGCTCCTGCGGCCCAGGCTGAGGAGAACGCGTGATGAAACTCGAYATCACCACTCTTGAGGGCAAGGCGGCCGGTTCGGTCGAGCTCTCCGACGCCGTATTCGGCCTCGAGCCGCGCGCCGATCTGCTCGCCCGCATGGTGCGCTATCAGCTCGCCAAGCGCCGCGCCGGCACGCACAAGTCCAAGGGCCGCTCGGAAGTCGATCGCACCCGCAAGAAGATCTACAAGCAGAAGGGCACCGGCGGCGCTCGCCACGGCGCGGCTTCGGCTCCGCAGTTCCGCGGCGGCGGCAAGGCYTTCGGTCCGRTCGTGCGCGACCATGSSCAYGAKCTGCCGAAGAAGGTCCGYGCSCTGGCYCTGCGCCATGCGCTCTCGGCCAAGGCGAAGGATGCCGGCATCATCGTCATCGACGATGCCACGCTCTCCGAGCCGAAGACCAAGGTGCTGCTCGGCCATTTCGGCAAGCTCGACCTGTCGAGCGCGCTGATCATCGGCGGCGCCGAAATCGATACGAACTTCGGCCTGGCCGCTCGCTCGATCCCGAATGTCGACGTGCTGCCGGTCCAGGGCATCAACGTCTATGACATCCTGCGTCGCGACAAGCTCGTCCTGACGCGCGCGGCTGTCGATGCGCTGGAGGCGCGCTTCAAATGAGCCAGTCCGGCAAGAACCTCGACCCGCGCCACTACGATGTGATCGTGGCGCCGGTCATCACCGAGAAGGCGACCATGCTCTCGGAGCACAACAAGGTCGTGTTCAAGGTCGCCAAGACCGCGACGAAGCCGCAGATCAAGGCCGCTGTCGAGAAGCTGTTCGACGTCAAGGTGAAGAGCGTCAACACGATCGTCACCGAAGGCAAGCTCAAGGTCTTCCGGGGCCGGCTCGGCCAGCGCTCGGACGTCAAGAAAGCGGTCGTGACCCTCGAAGAGGGCCACTCGATCGACGTGACCACGGGCCTGTGAGGGAAGCATCATGGCTTTGAAGAACTTCAAGCCGATCACGCCGAGCCTTCGCCAGCTCGTGATCGTCGACCGCAGCGAGCTCTACAAGGGCAAGCCGGTCAAGAAGCTGACCGAGGGCAAGTCGTCCTCGGGCGGCCGCAACAATCTCGGCCGCATCACCGTCCGCTTCCGCGGCGGTGGCCACAAGCGCACGCTGCGCCTGCTCGACTTCAAGCGTCGTGGCAAGGCCGGCATCCCGGCGACCGTGGACCGGATCGAGTACGATCCGAACCGTACGGCGTTCATCGCCCTGATCACCTATCAGGACGGCGAGCAGGCCTACATCCTGGCGCCGCAGCGCCTGGCTGTCGGCGACACGGTCATCGCGGGTGACAATGTCGACGTGAAGCCCGGCAACGCGGCCCCGATGGGCTCGCTGCCGATCGGCACGATCGTCCACAATGTCGAGCTGAAGATCGGCAAGGGCGGCGCTCTGGCGCGGTCCGCGGGCAACTACGCCCAGATCGTCGGCCGCGACCAGGGCTATGTCATCGTCCGCCTGAACTCGGGCGAGCAGCGCCTGATCTCGGGTCTGTGCTACGCCACGGTCGGCGCGGTTTCGAACCCGGATCACATGAACCGCAACGACGGCAAGGCGGGTCGCTCGCGCTGGCTCGGCCGCCGTCCGCATAACCGCGGCGTCTCGATGAACCCGGTCGACCATCCGCATGGCGGTGGTGAAGGCCGCACCTCCGGTGGCCGTCATCCGGTCACGCCGTGGGGTCTGCCGACCAAGGGTAAGAAGACCCGCTCGAACAAGCGGACCGATACGTTCATCGTGTCGAGCCGTCACGCCCGCAAGAAGAAGAACTGAGGTCCGTCATGGCGCGTTCGCTTTGGAAAGGTCCGTTTGTCGACGGATACCTCCTGAAGAAGGCCGAGGTCGCCAGGACCTCGGCTCGTAGTGAAGTCATCAAGATCTGGAGCCGTCGCTCCACGATCCTGCCGCAGTTCGTCGGTCTGACGTTCGGCGTCTACAACGGCCAGAAGCATGTGCCGGTGTCCGTGTCCGAGGAGATGGTGGGCCACAAGTTCGGCGAGTTCTCGCCGACGCGCACCTTCCACGGCCATGCCGCCGACAAGAAGGCGAAGAGGAAGTAAGCCATGGGTAAAGCATCCGCCCCCCGTGCGCTGCCCGAGAACGAAGCGCTTGCGGTCGCCCGCAACCTGCGCGTCTCGCCGCAGAAGCTGAACCTCGTCGCTCAGCTCATCCGTGGCAAGAAGGTCGCGACGGCGCTCGCCGATCTCGAGTTCTCGCGCAAGCGCATCGCGAACGACGTTCGCAAGTGCCTGCAGAGCGCGATCGCCAACGCCGAGAACAACCATGATCTCGACGTCGACGATCTCGTCGTCGCCCAGGCGTTCGTCGGCAAGGCGCTCGTCATGAAGCGCTTCCATGCCCGCGCCCGCGGCCGTGGCGCCCGTATCATGAAGCCGTTCTCGAACATCACGATCGTGGTGCGCGAGCAGGCTGCTGCGCAGGCCTGAGGAGAGAACGATGGGTCAGAAAATCAATCCGATCGGCCTTCGCCTCGGCATCAACCGTACCTGGGACTCGCGTTGGTTCGCCAACAAGGGYGAGTACGGYMAGCTGCTGCAYGAAGACATGRMSATCCGCGCCGCGCTSATGAAGCTGCTGAAGCAGGCTGCCGTCTCGAAGATCATCATCGAGCGCCCGCACAAGAAGTGCCGCGTCACCATCCACTCGGCGCGTCCGGGCGTGGTGATCGGCAAGAAGGGTGCCGACATCGAGAAGCTCCGCAAGGAGGTCTCGAAGCTCACCAAGGCCGACGTGACGATCAACATCGTCGAGGTGCGCAAGCCCGAGATCGACGCGACGCTCGTCGCCGACTCGATCGCCCAGCAGCTCGAGCGTCGTGTCGCCTTCCGTCGTGCCATGAAGCGCGCCGTGCAGTCGGCGATGCGTCTGGGCGCCGAGGGCATCCGCATCAACTGCTCGGGCCGTCTCGGCGGCGCCGAGATCGCCCGCCTCGAATGGTACCGTGAGGGCCGCGTGCCGCTGCATACGCTGCGCGCCGATGTCGATTACGGCGTCGCCACCGCCTTCACGACCTACGGGACGTGCGGCATCAAGGTCTGGATCTTCAAGGGCGAGATCCTGGAACATGACCCGATGGCCCAGGACAAGCGCCTTTCCGACGAGGGCAGCCGTTCCGGCGGCCGTGACCGCGATCACCGCGATCGCGATCGTCGCGAGCAGGCTGCGTAAGGCTGATCGAGAAGAGCCATGCTGCAACCAAAACGCACCAAGTTCCGCAAGCAGTTCAAGGGACGCATCTCCGGCGTCGCCAAGGGCGGCACGGACCTCAACTTCGGCCAGTTCGGCCTGAAGGCCCAGGAGCCCGAGCGCGTCACCGCCCGGCAGATCGAGGCGGCCCGCCGCGCGATCACCCGCGCCATGAAGCGCGTCGGCCGTGTCTGGATCCGCATCTTCCCGGACGTGCCGGTTTCCAAGAAGCCGACCGAAGTCCGCATGGGTAAGGGCAAGGGTTCGCCCGAATTCTGGGCGGCCAAGGTCAAGCCGGGCCGGATCATGTTCGAGCTCGACGGCRTGTCCGAGGAGATCGCCCGCGAGGCGCTCCGTCTCGGCGCCGCCAAGCTGCCGATCAAGACCCGCTTCATCCAGCGCATCGCCGAGTAAGGGAGGCTGACATGAAAATCACCAAGCGTCTGTCCGACCTCACGGTCATGAGCGCGGACCAGCTCCAGGATGAGCTGCTCAAGCTGAAGAAGGAGCAGTTCAACCTGCGCTTCCAGAAGGCGACCGGGCAGCTCGAGAACACCGCGCGTGTCACCGAACTGCGCAAGGACATCGCCCGCATCAAGACGCTGCAGCGGTCGAAGACCGTCGCAGCGAGCGCGTGAGGAGAGAATCATGCCTAAGCGCGTACTGCAGGGCGTCGTCGTCAGCGACAAGCAGAACAAAACTGTTGTGGTGAAGGTCGAGCGGCGCTATACGCACCCGCTCCTCAAGAAGACGGTTCGCCGCACCAAGAACTATCACGCCCACAACGAGGCGGGTTCGTTCAAGATCGGCGACACGGTGTGGATCGAGGAGTCCAAGCCGATTTCCAAGCTGAAAAGCTGGGTTGTGCTCGAAGGCGCCCCCAAGGCGTGAGTCGAGCCGGCTTCGCCCGGCCCCGAATCAGGGGCAGGGCGGGGCAGGAAAGAAGCCGGACATGTTTTTCCGCAAAGGTGGAAACCACTTTTGCGGACCGTGTTTGTTTTGAGGCCAGGGGGCGATCGACCCCCGTCAGTCGTAGTCCCCGCCAGCGCTGATGCTGGCCGGGAAACCGCGCTGATACACAGATTGGAAGGATCAAGGCCATGATCCAGGTGCAGACGAATCTCGACGTCGCCGACAATTCGGGCGCCCGTCGCGTGATGTGCATCAAGGTTCTCGGCGGGTCGAAGCGGCGCTATGCCCGCATCGGCGACATCATCGTCGTCTCGATCAAGGAAGCCATTCCGCGCGGTCGCGTGAAGAAGGGCGACGTCATGAAGGCGGTCGTCGTTCGCACCGCCAAGGACGTCAAGCGCCAGGACGGTTCGGTGATCCGCTTCGACCGCAATGCGGCCGTGCTGATCAACAACCAGAAGGAGCCCGTCGGCACGCGTATCTTCGGACCGGTTCCGCGCGAGCTGCGCGCCAAGAACCACATGAAGATCATCTCGCTGGCGCCGGAGGTGCTGTGATGGCTGCGAAGATCAAGAAGGGCGACAAGGTCGTCGTACTCGCTGGTCGTGACAAGGGCAAGACCGGCGAAGTGCTGCAGGTCATGCCGAAGGATGCTCGCGCCGTCGTGCGTGGCGTCAATCTCGTCAAGCGCCACACCAAGCAGTCGCAGACGTCCGAGGGCGGCATCATCTCGAAAGAGGCCACCATCGACCTGTCGAACATCGCTGTCGCCGATCCGAAGGACGGCAAGGCGACCCGCGTTGGTTTCAAGGTGCTCGAAGACGGCCGCAAGGTTCGTTTCGCCAAGCGTTCGGGGGATCTGATCGATGGCTGAGGCTCAGCAGGCGGCTCTCTCGCCGCGCATGAAGAAGCATTACGAGGACGTCGTCCGTCCCGCGATGATCGCCGAATTCGGCTACAAGAACGTCATGGAAGTGCCGACCATCGAGAAGGTCGTCATCAACATGTGCGCAAGACCAAGATGTTCGAGTTCGTCGACCGGCTCGTCACCATCGCCTTGCCGCGCGTGCGCGACTTCCGGGGCCTGAACCCGAAGTCGTTCGACGGGCGCGGCAATTTCGCGCTCGGGATCAAGGAGCACATCGTGTTCCCCGAGATCAACTACGACAAKGTCGACCAGGTCTGGGGCATGGACGTGATCGTCTGCACGACTGCGAAGTCGGACGACGAGGCACGCGCTCTGCTCAAGCACTTCAACTTCCCGTTCCGGCAGTGAACTGACCGTTCAAACGCGGAAACCAGGAGAGATCGATGGCTAAGAAAAGCTCCGTCGAGAACAACGAGCGTCGCAGGAAGCTGGTGAAGAAATTCGCCGGCCGCCGGGCTCGTCTTCTCGCGATCGCCAATGACGAAAGCCAGCCGATGGACGAGCGCTTCCTTGCTCGCCTGAAGCTTGCCGAACTGCCGCGCAACTCGGCGAAGAACCGCATCCGCAATCGCTGCGAGGTGACGGGCCGTCCGCGCGCCTTCTATCGCAAAGTCAAGATGTCGCGTGTCGCGCTGCGTGAACTCGGCAACAAGGGGCTGGTTCCTGGCCTCGTGAAGTCGAGCTGGTGAGGAGGACAGGACAATGACAATCATTGATCCGCTCGGCGATCTGCTGACCCGCATCCGCAATGCGCAGATGCGTCGCAAGACCCGCGTGTCCACCCCCGGCTCGAAGCTGCGGGCCCGCGTTCTGGACGTGCTCCAGACCGAAGGCTACATCCGCGGCTACTCGACGACCGAGTTCGGCAACGGCCGGACCGAGTTCGACATCGAGCTGAAATATCACGAGGGCCAGCCGGTCATCCGGTCGATCTCGCGTGTCTCGAAGCCCGGCCGCCGCGTCTATTCGTCGGTCGAGACCATGCCGCGCGTGGCCGACGGCCTCGGCGTGACGATCGTCTCGACGCCGAAGGGTGTGATGGCCGATCATGTGGCCCGCGAGCAGAACGTGGGCGGCGAAGTGCTCTGCCGGGTCTTCTGACCCGACAGGCGCCGCTCATCTTCAGGAGAGATCCAATGTCTCGTATCGGAAAGAAGCCGGTTTCGGTTCCCGCGGGCGTCACCGCCTCGGTCACCGGCCAGCTCGTCAAGGTCAAGGGCTCGAAGGGCGAGCTCTCCTTCGAGGTTCCCGAGGACGTCTCGGTTGCCATGGAGAACGGCTCGATCGCGGTTCAGCCGCGCTCGCAGTCGAAGCGCGCCCGCGCGCTCTGGGGCACCTCGCGTGCCCGCATCAACAACCTCGTGATCGGCACCACCGCCGGCTTCGAGAAGCGCCTCGAGATCAACGGCGTCGGCTACAAGGCCGCTGTCGCTGGCAAGGTGCTGAAGCTGTCGCTCGGGTACAGCCACGACATCGACTATGAAATCCCGGCCGGTGTCGCGATCACGACGCCGAAGCCGACCGAGATCGTCGTCGTCGGTATCGACAAGCAGGTCGTCGGCCAGACCGCCGCGGAAATCCGCGACTATCGCGGCCCCGAGCCCTATAAGGGCAAGGGCGTCAAGTACGCCGGCGAGTTCATCTTCCGCAAGGAAGGCAAGAAGAAGTAAGGACGCCAGCCATGAGCAAGCAGAACGATGTGACTGCGCGCCGCAAGGCCCGCGTCCGCCGCGCGATCAAGGCGGTCGCCAATGGCCGCCCGCGCCTCTCGGTGCACCGCACCGGCAAGCAGATCTACGCCCAGGTCATCGACGACGTGAAGGGGGTCACCCTCGCTTCCGCCTCGTCGATGGACAAGGACGTGCGTGCCCAGATCAAGTCSGGCGCSAATGTCGAGGCGGCCGGCCAAATCGGCAAGYTSGTYGCCGAGCGTGCGGTCAAGGCCGGCGTGAMGGACGTGGTCTTCGACCGTGGTCCCTATATGTACCATGGCCGTGTCAAGGCCCTGGCCGAGGCGGCCCGCGAGGGCGGCCTCAGCTTCTGAGGATACCGGGTTTCGCCGGGACGGCGCTCGCGCGTCGTCCCGGCGGCMCTCGTTTTCAGGCTTCCCCGCGGCAATGGGGCTCGCGGGGATTTGCTCGAGCGAGCGGCGAGGCTTCGAGCTTCGACCGCGCAAGTAAGAGGTAGAGATGGCTAGAGAGCCGCGTGAGCGTCGGGATAGCGAAGATTCCGAATTCGTGGATAAGCTCGTCCACATCAACCGCGTCGCCAAGGTGGTGAAGGGTGGTCGTCGCTTCGGCTTCGCCGCACTCGTCGTCGTCGGCGACCAGAAGGGCCGCGTCGGCTTCGGCCACGGCAAGGCCCGTGAAGTTCCCGAGGCGATCCGCAAGGCGACGGAAGCCGCCAAGCGCGGTCTCGTCCGCATCCCGCTGCGTGAGGGCCGTACCCTCCATCACGACGTGCAGGGCCGCCACGGCGCCGGCAAGGTCGTGTTGCGCGCGGCTCCGGCCGGTACCGGCATCATCGCCGGCGGCCCGATGCGCGCCGTCTTCGAGGCGGTCGGCATGCAGGACGTCGTGTCGAAGTCGCTCGGCTCCTCCAACCCGTACAACCTCGTGCGCGCCACGTTCGACGCGCTGAAGAACGAGGACAGCCCGCGCTCGGTCGCGGCTCGTCGCTCGCTCAAGGTTTCGGCCCTGCAGACCCGTCGCCGCGATGCCGGCACGGATGCGGCCGCGGAAGCGTGAGGAGGGTTCGATGGCAAAGGCTGAGAAGACTCTCATCGTCGAGCAGATCGGTTCCCCGATCCGCCGCGACGCCACCCAGCGCCAGACCCTGATCGGTCTCGGCCTGAACAAGATCCGCCGCCGCTCGACCCTCCAGGACACCCCCGCGGTGCGTGGCATGGTCGAGAAGGTCAAGCACCTCGTGCGCGTCGTCGACGCGAATTGAGGAGGGCGACACATGAAACTCAACGAGATTCGTGACAACGAAGGCGCGGCCAAGTCGCGCATCCGCGTCGGCCGCGGCATCGGCTCCGGCAAGGGCAAGACCGGCGGGCGTGGCGTCAAGGGCCAGAAGGCTCGCGCCGGCGTGGCGGTCAAGGGCTTCGAAGGCGGCCAGATGCCGCTGTATCGTCGCCTGCCGAAGCGCGGCTTCACCAACCTCTTCGCCAAGGATCTGAACGAGGTGAACCTCGGTCGCATCCAGCAGGCTGTCGAGGCGGGCAAGCTCGACGCCAAGGGCGCGGTGACCATCGAGGCGCTCGTCGCCGCGGGCGTCATCACCCGCCAGGCCAAGGACGGCGTCAAGATCCTGGGCGTCGGCGAGCTCAAGACCAAGCTCGCTTTCGAGGTTGCCGGCGCGTCCAAGTCGGCCGTCGCCGCGATCGAGAAGGCCGGCGGTTCGATCAAGATTCTGGCCGCCTTCGAAGCCCTTGACCGCCACGCCGGCGCGAGCCTTCTGGCCCTTGACGCCACGCCCGCCGGTCTTGCCCTTGCCGGAGCCGATGCTGCCCGGCATGAACCCGGATGCGGTGGCCGACCTCTTCCGGCAGCAGACCCAGTCCGGCGTGCTCGGGCTGTTCAACATGTTTTCGGGCGGCGCCGTCGGCCGGCTCGCGATCTTCGCGCTGGCGATCATGCCGTACATTTCGGCCTCGATCATCGTCCAGCTGCTCTCCAGCGTCATCCCGACCTTCGAGGCGCTGAAGAAGGAAGGCGAGCAGGGCCGCAAGATCCTCAACCAGTACACGCGCTATCTCACGCTGGTGCTGGCCGTGTTCCAGGCCTATGCGATCGGCGTGGGTCTTCAAGGTTCGGGTAACCTTGTGCTCGAACCGGGACCGTTCTTCCTGCTCTCGACCACGATCACCCTGGTCGGCGGTACGATGTTCCTGCTCTGGCTCGGCGAGCAGATTACCAGCCGCGGCATCGGCAACGGCACGTCGATGATCATCTTCTCGGGCATCATCGCCGAATTCCCGGCGCAGCTCGCCCAGACCCTCGAACTCGGCCGCCAGGGCGCGATCTCGACCGGGCTGCTGCTCGGCATCCTGGTGATGGCGATCTGCGTCATCGCCTTCTGCGTCTTCATGGAGCGCGCCCAGCGGCGCCTGCTGATCAATTATCCGAAGCGCCAGGTCGGCAACCGCATGTATGAGGGCCAGACCTCGTTCCTGCCGCTGAAGCTCAACACCTCGGGCGTCATCCCGCCGATCTTCGCCTCGTCGCTGCTGCTGCTGCCGACGACGATCGCCAGCTTCTCGCAGGCGCAGGGCGGCACCGGCTTCGTCTCGACGATCTCGACCTATCTCGCCCATGGCCGGCCGCTGTTCATGGTGCTCTATGTCGCGCTGATCATCTTCTTCTGCTTTTTCTACACCGCGATCGTGTTCAATCCGGTCGAGACGGCGGACAATCTCAAGAAGCATGGCGGCTTCATGCCGGGCATTCGGCCGGGCGAGCGCACCGCCGAGCATATCGACCGCGTGCTGACGCGCATCACGGTTCTGGGTGCGGGTTATCTGACCATTGTCTGYCTTATCCCCGAGTTCATGATCACCTATGCTCAGATCCCGATCATCCTTTTGGGCGGCACCTCGCTGCTCATCGTGGTGACGACGACGATGGATACCGTGGCGCAGATTCACGGACATCTGCTGGCCCATCAGTATGAGGGGCTGGTCAAGAAGGCCAAGTTGCGAGGAGCGAGGCGCTAAATGCGGTTGATTTTCCTGGGGCCGCCGGGGGCGGGCAAGGGCACTCAGGCGGCGCGCATCGTCGCGAAGCATGGCATTCCGCAACTCTCGACCGGCGACATGCTGCGCGCCGCGGTGGCTGCGGGAACGCCTGTCGGCCAGAAGGCCAAGGCGGTGATGGATGCCGGCGGCCTCGTTTCGGACGAGATCGTGATCGGTATCGTCGCAGACCGCATCGAGGAGCCGGATGCGAAGACGGGCTTCATCCTCGACGGCTTTCCGCGCACGCTGGCGCAGGCCGAGGCGCTCGACGAGATGCTCGCGGGCAAGGGGCTGAAGCTCGACGCCGTGCTCGAGCTCAAGGTCGACCAGACGAAGCTGGTCGATCGGATCGTCCGCCGCGCCGAGGAGGCGAGGGCGGCCGGGCAGCCGGTGCGCAAGGATGACGACCCGGAGGTCTTCAAGACCCGGCTCGAAGCCTATAACCGCGATACCGCCGTGGTCGCTCCCTATTACGAGAAGCGCGGCCAGCTCACGCCGATCGACGGCATGCAAGCCATCGACGATGTTTCGGCGGCGATCGAGAGCGCGCTCTCGGAGACGGTGCGGAGCTGAAGGCCTGGCGCGATCACCGGCGCTTGGCATGAATCTTGGGTGGCGCAGGTTGACTCTTGCGCCATGAGTCGCTAACGACCCGCCATCCGGTTTCATGAGAGYGATGCCGTTACCTTCGCGAGAAGGGGCGACGTCGCATTCTCGCGTGGAACCGTTCAACGTCCTGCATGGGCCGGCCTCCACCGGACGCGGGGCTTCTTTCACAGGCCGCGGGGCCATCGGGTTCCCGGCAGACATGGAGAAGAGACCATGGCTCGTATCGCGGGCGTTAACATTCCCACCGGCAAGCGCGTCGTCATCGGCTTGCAGTACATCCACGGCATCGGCGCCGCCAAGGCCAAGGAAATCTGCGCGAAGGTCGGCATCGCCGACGAGCGTCGCGTCAACCAGCTGACCGACGCCGARGTGCTTCAGATCCGYGAGRCGATCGAYCGCGACTAYCTSGTCGAGGGCGATCTGCGYCGYGAAGTCTCGATGAACATCAAGCGCCTGATGGAYCTCGGCTGCTAYCGCGGCCTGCGCCATCGTCGCTCGCTGCCGGTCCGYGGCCAGCGCACGCATACCAACGCSCGCACCCGCAAGGGCAAGGCGAAGCCGATCGCCGGCAAGAAGAAGTGATGTTCGGCTGAGCCGAACGTCGTCCTCGGGCTTGCCCCGAGGATCGTGTGACGAGGGCGCCTTTGGCGCCTTCTCCTGCCAGAGATGCCCGGATCAAATCCGGGCATGACGGCGGGAAGACCTCTCCCCAGCGCCTGGAATGACGGGCGCGCCTGAAGGATGAAAGAAAGAGAACCATGGCCAAGGAAGCCACCCGCGTCCGTCGTCGCGAACGCAAGAACATCGTCTCCGGCGTCGCGCATGTGAACGCCTCGTTCAACAACACCATGATCACCATCACCGACGCGCAGGGCAACACGATCTCGTGGTCGTCGGCCGGCACRATGGGCTTCAAGGGTTCGCGGAAGTCGACCCCCTATGCTGCGCAGGTCGCGGCCGAGGACGCCGCCCGCAAGGCTGCCGAGCATGGCATGCGCACCCTCGAGGTCGAGGTGACCGGCCCGGGTTCGGGCCGTGAGTCGGCGCTGCGCGCGCTGCAGGCCGCGGGCTTCACCGTGACCTCGATCCGCGACGTGACTCCGATCCCGCACAATGGCTGCCGGCCGCGCAAGCGCCGTCGCGTCTGACGCGAAGTCCATTGCAAGAGGCGCCCGCAGGGGCGGGCGCCTGTCCGGGGCGGCGGTGGCCGCCAGATGAATTCAGCACCAGGAGTGCGGTCGTGATCAGCAAGAACTGGCAGGATYTKTCCAAGCCGAACAAGCTCGAARTGAAGGTCGGAGACGACCCSAAGCGYCAGGCYACCGTGATCGCGCGTCCGCTCGAGCGCGGCTTCGGCATGACGCTCGGCAATGCGCTCCGTCGCGTGCTGCTGTCGTCGCTCCAGGGCGCGGCGGTGACCGCCGTCCAGATCGACGGCGTTCTGCACGAGTTCTCTTCAATTCCGGGCGTCCGCGAGGACGTCACCGACATCGTCCTGAACATCAAGGCCATCGCCATCAAGATGCAGGGCGAGGGTCCCAAGCGCATGACCCTGCGCAAGTCGGGCCCGGGCACCGTCACCGCCGGTGACATCAACACCATCGGCGACGTCTCGATCCTCAACCCCGAGCTCGTTCTCTGCACCCTCGACGAGGGCGCCGAGATCCGCATGGAGTTCACGGTCAACACCGGCAAGGGCTATGTCCCGGCCGAGCAGAACCGCCCCGAGGACGCGCCGATCGGCCTGATCCCGGTCGACAGCCTGTACTCGCCGGTCAAGAAGGTTTCCTACCGCGTCGAGAACACCCGCGAGGGCCAGAACCTCGACAAGGATTCGCTGACGCTGGCGATCGAGACCAACGGCTCGGTCAGCCCCGAGGACGCGCTGGCGCTCGCCGCCCGCATCCTGCAGGACCAGCTCGCCGTCTTCATCACCTTCGAGGAGCCGCGCAAGGAAGAGGCCGTCTCGACCGCGCCGCAGCTGCCCTTCAACCCGGCGCTGCTCAAGAAGGTCGACGAGCTCGAGCTTTCGGTGCGTTCGGCCAACTGCCTCAAGAACGACAACATCGTCTATATCGGCGACCTCATCCAGAAGTCGGAGGGCGAGATGCTKCGYACCCCGAACTTCGGYCGCAAGTCGCTGAACGAGATCAAGGAAGTGCTGGCGACCATGGGCCTGCACCTGGGCATGGACGTCCAGGGCTGGCCGCCGGAGAACATCGAAGAGCTSGCSAAGCGCTTCGAAGAGCAYTACTGAGTTTCAACCGGCGCGGGAGGCATCCCGCGCCAACCCCGCCCGGCTATTCCCGGCCGGAGCATAAYGAACGGCCGTACCGTGGCACGGCGGCCGTAAGCAACGAAGGAGCCAAACAATGCGTCACGGWTTYCGCGGTCGYCGTTTCAACCGCWCGGCCGAGCATCGCMAGGCGATGTTCGCCAAYATGKCCCAGGCCCTGATCAAGCACGAGCAGATCACCACCACCCTGCCGAAGGCGAAGGATCTGCGTCCGGTCGTCGAGAAGCTGATCACGCTCGGCAAGCGCGGCGACCTGCATGCTCGTCGTCAGGCGATCGCCCAGATCAAGGACATCGCGCTGGTCGGCAAGCTCTTCGCGGTGCTCGGCCCGCGCTACAAGGAGCGCAATGGCGGCTATCTGCGCATCATGAAGGCGGGCTTCCGCTTCGGCGACAACGCCCCGCTCGCGATCATCGAGTTCGTCGACCGCGACGTCGAGGCCAAGGGCAAGGACTCCGGTCCGGTGTTCACGGCCGAAGACGAAGCGGCCTGATCAGCCGAATCATCGATTTGAAAGGGGCGGTCTTCGGGCCGCCCTTTTTTATTCGCCGGACTTCGTTCTGATGCGCGAGCCGTGGGAGCTTGCTGCGGTCTCTGAGACAGAGAGGCTTGGAAAGCCGGCCGCCGGGGAGCTGGCTCTCAGCCCGGCCGCCGCGCCAGCTCCCCGGCGAGGTCGAGCAGCGCGTCGACAGGCTGGGTCGGCAGATCGGTTTCCGGCGTCACGCCATAGAGCCCGAAGATGAACTGCGTGGTCTCGTCATGCTCGGCCACGCCCATCGTCCAGCCGGCGAAAAGACGTTCCGCGACGGGCGCTCGAGAGAGAACCTGCAGGCCAGTATGGCGCGGGTCCGCTTCGATCCGGGCATAGGTTTCACTGAGGCGAGCAGCCTCGCCTTCCAGCACCTGCGCGAAGGCGCCGCGCGTGGCGAGCAGGAAGCCGGTGATGTCGTTTGCTTCGTTGAAGCGGCGAGCGCTCGACAGAATTCCGCCCAGTTCCTCGCGTCGGTTTGAATCGTCGAGCAGGCTGTGGCTGGCATAAACAAGCCGGATCAGGCTCATGAGTTTTCCCTGGTGGCTTGCGAAGCCGCATGAGTTGCACGACATGTCGGTGAGGAACTGCGAGCGTCGAGACGGGTATAATGAAGGATGCCCGGCTGGCCGCTGCAACTCCGATTTTGGCAGGCGGCTTTTGTTTTACGACGAGGACAGCATGATCGAACGCTTCTCAGGACATCGCAGGAGGCTGGCCGCCGCCGCGTTCGCATGTGCGCTGGGTGCCGCCGTCTCGCCCTGGCCGGCGCTCGGCCAGGCGCGGCAGGTGCCCGAGGCGCGCGAGCAGATCACGCTCTCCTTCGCGCCGCTGGTGAAGCGAACCGCCGCCTCCGTGGTCAACGTCTATGGCGCCCGCGTCGAGAAGCGGCCGCAGAACCCKTTCATGGACGATCCGTTCTTYCGCCGCTTCTTYGGCGATKRCGGSTTCGGYGTSCCGCGCGAGCAGGTGCAGCGCTCGCTCGGCTCCGGCGTCATTGTCGATGCGCAGGCCGGGCTCGTGGTGACSAAYAACCACGTCATCGAGAACATGAGCGAGGTCAAGGTCGCCTTCGCCGACAAGCGCGAGGTCGAGGCCAAGATCCTGCTGCGCGACGCGCGCACCGACCTCGCCGTGCTCAAGGTCGCGGATRCCAGGAACCTCGCCGCGATCGAGCTGGCCGATACGGACGAGCTCCAGGTCGGCGACATCGTGCTCGCCATGGG
Source organism: Allobosea sp. TAB14 (assembly GCF_052113865.1). Taxonomy (NCBI): domain Bacteria; kingdom Pseudomonadati; phylum Pseudomonadota; class Alphaproteobacteria; order Hyphomicrobiales; family Alloboseaceae; genus Allobosea; species Allobosea sp. TAB14. The sequence goes on from NZ_JBFRDQ010000196.1 coordinate 16,822, forward strand.
CAATCCCTTCGGCGTCGGCCAGACCGTGACGCAAGGCATCGTCTCGGCGCTCGCGCGCACGCAGATCGGCGTCGGCGATGCCCAGTCCTTCATCCAGACCGATGCGGCGATCAATCCGGGCAATTCCGGCGGCGCGCTGATCGACATGAAGGGCCGGGTGGTCGGCATCAACACGGCGATCTATTCGCGCTCGGGCGGCAGTGTCGGCATCGGCTTCGCCATTCCTTCCGCGATGGTCCGCCTCGTCGTCGATAGCGCCAAGGCCGGTGCCACCACGGTCAAGCGCCCGTGGTTCGGCGCGCGCCTGCAGGCGCTGACGACCGATGTCGCCGACGGCCTCGGCCTCGACCGGCCGGCGGGCTCCGTCGTGGCCAGCGTGGTGGAGAAGGGGCCGGCGGAGCTGGCGGGCCTGCGCCGCTCCGACGTCATTCTCTCCGTCGACGGGGCCGCGGTCGACGATCCCGAGGCGTTCGGCTACCGCTTCGCGACACGGCCGATCGGCGGCACGACCATGCTGACCGTGCTGCGCGGCGGCAACCGCATCTCGATTCCGGTCAAGCTTGTGGCGGCGCCGGAAAGCCGCCCGCGCGACGCGGTCAAGCTCACCAGCCGCTCGCCGCTGGCGGGGCTGACGGTGATGAATCTTTCGCCGGCCGTCGCAGAGGAGCTCTCGATGGAAACCGCGAATGAGGGCGTCGTCGTCGGCGAGGTCGAGGAGGGCAGCGCGGGCGCCAATATCGGCTTCCAGAAGGGCGACATCATCATGGCGCTCAACGGCGAGCGGATGGCGACCTCGCGCGACGTCGAGACCATCCTCAAGGATCGCCGGCGCGCCTGGGAGGTGACGATCTCGCGCAAGGGCCAGACGATCACCTCGGTCTTCCCCGGGTGAGCGACCTGTTCTCGGCCTCCGGCCTCGACAAGGCGGGGCCGCGCCCGCTCGCCGACCGCCTGCGGCCGACCACGCTCGCCGAGGTGGCCGGGCAGGAGCATCTCACCGGCCCTGACCTTCGAGCAGATCAGCGCGATCTTCTCAGGTGTCGCCGACCTGAAGAGGGTGTTCGAGGCGGCACGCGGCCGACGGCTCGGCGGCAAGGGCACGCTGCTCTTCGTCGACGAGATTCATCGCTTCAACCGCGCCCAGCTCGACGCCTTCCTGCCGGTGATGGAGGACGGAACGATCACGCTGATCGGCGCGACGACCGAGAACCCGTCCTTCGCGCTCAATGCGGCCTTGCTCTCGCGGGCGCGCGTCCTGACCTTCAGGGCGCTCGACGAGGGTTCGCTGCTCTTCCTGCTCGGCCGCGCCGAGGTGCTGGAGAACCGGGAGCTGCCGCTGACGCCGGAGGCGCGGCTGGCACTGGCCCGTTTCGCCGATGGCGATGGGCGCGCCGTGCTGACCCTGGCGGAGGAGATCTGGCGGGCGGCGAAGCCCGGCGAAATCCTCGACGAGCATGGGCTGTCGGAGGTGATCCAGCGCCGCGCGCCGATCTATGACAAGGCGCAGGACGGCCACTACAACCTGATCTCGGCCCTGCACAAGACGATCCGCGGCTCCGATCCCGACGCGGCGCTGTATTATTTCGCCCGTATGCTCGATGCCGGTGAGGATCCGCGCTTCCTGGCGCGTCGTCTGGTCCGGATGGCGGTGGAGGATATCGGGCTTGCCGATCCGCAGGCGCTCCTCCATGCGCGGGCGGCTGCCGAAACCTACGAGCAGCTCGGCACGCCGGAAGGCGAGCTCGCGCTGGCCAATTGCGTGATCTATCTCGCCACGGCGCCGAAATCGAACGCCGCCTACACCGCCTACAAGGCGGCGGTGCGGGTGGCGAAGGAGCGGGGATCGCTGATGCCGCCGAAAACCATCCTCAACGCGCCGACCCGGCTGATGCGCGAGGAGGGCTACGGCGCCGACTACGCCTATGACCACGACCAGCCGGACGCCTTCTCGGGACAGAACTACTGGCCCGACGCGCTCGGCCGCCAGCATTTCTACGACCCGCCGGAGCGCGGCTTCGAGCGCGAAATCCGCAAGCGGCTGGAATACTGGGAGAAGCGGCGTCAGGAGCGGGGCAGTTAGAGCGAGGCATCGAGGCGGCGGTCGCTTGTCTTTCACGGCCACCTGATCCAGATGAGGTCATCCGCCGCTTCTGCGGATGGCATCCGACGGATCTCGACGATGGTTCTGCTGGCACGCCTGCTGCTTTTCGTTCCCTCGGTGATCGCGGGCTGGTTCGTCTCGCGGGAGGACGTCTCCTACTGGATCATCGCCTTCGCGATCGCGCTGGTCTTCATCGTCCTGACCATTGCCTTCGAGCTCTATGTCCTGCCGCTGCTGCGGGCACGTCTGAAGCGCTGAGGGCGCAAGGGCCCGTTTGGATACGCCCCAAGCCCTCATCCTGAGGAGCCATTCCGGAGGGAAGGGCGTCTCGGAGGATGATCCAGCAGGCTCCGGAGACATCTGAAGCATCCTTCGAGACGCGCCTGCGGCGCTCCTCAGGATGAGGGCTCACATCTCCAAACAGGCTCCAGAGAAATCAGCTCCGGCAATAGAACGGCAGGAACGTGCCGGACATGCCCCGATTCATCGCCATCAGCGTCAGCGTGTTGGCGAGAGCCACTTCCTCCTTGCTGCGCGCGCAGACCTCGGCGCGGGCCTGGCAGTTTGCAGCGAGGAAAGCATCGTGGCTGGCCAGGAAATCCGGGCTCAGCCCGGACTTGCCTTGTCGATTCAAGGCCTGCTCGTAAGCCGTTCTGTAGCGGTTGCATTTTTCGGTCGGCCAGTCCGGCGCCCGGCCTTGCTGGGCCTCTGTGGCAGAGCCGGCCATGGTGACGGCCGATGCGAAGGCGAAGCCGAGCCACGTCCGCAAAACCCCGTTCATTGCCATATCCGTCTTCCCTTTATCCGTCGGCCGACCTGCTTCGCCAAGGCGCGGAACAGAGCGGGCGATTGCGGCGGAATTTGTTTAGGCGCCGATCGTCTCTGGCGCATCTCTTGCTGGCGATCTGCGGTGACGCCACGATCATCGCGAGGGGAGAACGAGATGGACAGACGCCGGTTTCTCAAGGGTTCGGCTGCCGCGACGGCCTTGCTGTCGATGCCGCGACTGGCGTGCGCCCAAGGCGCGAAGACGCTGCGCTTCGTGCCCTATTCGGATGTCGCGATCATCGACCCGATCTGGACGACGGGCTATTCGACCCGCACCCATGCGCTGCTGGTCTGGGACACGCTCTATGGCCTCGACGAGACGCTGCAACCGCAGCCGCAGATGGTCGAGGGGCATGTCGTCGCGGAAGACGGCAAACGCTGGACGCTGACGCTGAGGCCCGGCCTCGTCTTCCATGACGGCAGCAAGGTCCTGGCGCGCGACGCGGTCGCGTCGATCAAGCGCTGGGGCGCACGCGACGCCTTTGGCCAGTCGCTGATGGCGGCGACCGACGAGATCTCGGCGCCCGACGACCGCACCATCGTGTTTCGGCTGAACAGGCCATTCCCGAATCTGCCTGCGGCATTGGCGCGGCCGAGTGCTCTCGTCGCCGCGATCATGCCCGAATATCTGGCGCAAACCGATCCGTTCAAGCAGATCCCCGAGGCGATCGGCTCCGGGCCGTTCCGCTATGTGAAGGAAGAGCGCGTGCCCGGCGCCCGGCACGTCTATGCGCGCCACGAGGGCTATGTGCCCCGTGCGGACGGCAAGCCGAGCTTCACCGCCGGGCCGCGCATCGCCTATCTCGACCGCGTCGAGTTCGTCGTCATGCCCGACCCGGCGACGGCGATCAGCGCCCTGCAGGCCGGCGAGATCGACTGGGTCGAGCAGCCCTTGATCGATATGCTGCCGATCCTGCGCAAGGACCCGAACATCGTCGTCGAGGTCAAGGACCCGACGGGCATGGCCGGGCAGATCCGGCTCAACCATCTCCAGCCGCCTTTCAACAACCCTGCGATCCGGCGGGTGATCCTGAAGGCGCTGGATCAGGAAGCCTGCATGGATGCCGTCTGTGGCGGCGACCCCGCGGTGAAGCGCGCGACGATGGGCTTCTTTCCCTCGGGCTCGCCGATGGCGTCCGACGCCGGCATCGGCGCGCTGGGCGCGGCGAAGGACCATGCGGCGCTGAAGCGCGAGCTTTCCGAGGCGGGCTACAAGGGCGAGCGCATCGTCTTCCTGTCCGGGCAGGACGTGCCGCGCATCTCGCAGGTGGCGGAAGTCGCCGCCGACATGCTGCGGCGGATCGGCGCCAATGTCGATTTCGTCGCGGCCGATTGGGGCACCGTCCTGCAGCGCATCACCAAGCGCGATCCCGTCGAGGCGGGCGGCTGGAGTTGCTACGTCACTTATTGGTCAGGGCTCGATCTCGGCTCACCCGCGACCAACTCGCCGCTGCGCGGCAACGGCGTCAAGGCAGGCCCCGGCTGGCCCACCAGCCCCGAGATCGAAGCCTTGCGCGCGCAATGGCTCGAGACGCCCGATCTCGCCGGGCAGAAGGCGATCGCGGAGAAAATTCAGCTCCAGGCGATGCAGGATGTGCCTTACGTTCCGGCCGGGCAATATTTCCAGCCGGTTGCCTATCGAAAGGGCATTACGGGCATGCTGAACGGCGTGCCGGTTTTCACCAATATCAGGAAGGGGTGAGCCGCCGGGGCCGCCGAGCCCCTGTCCGCTCCGGAATTTGTTTGTGCCGGCTCGTGGCCCTGGCTATTGCTCACCCATGCAACAGCACATTCTTCAAAGCCGCGGCCGGTGCCGCTCCGGAGGCCGTTCATGAAATCCGGTGGCAAGGGAGCCGGCGGCGGCAGGGGCGGCAGGCCCGGCGCTGGTTCCGCGAAAGGCAAGCGCCCCAGTCATGACGCGCGTCGCCGCGCCGCTGCCCGACCGAAGGCGGTGGGCGGCGAGCCCATGGCGCGGGCATCGCGCCCGGCTGCGAAACCCGAGGCGCCGAAGCGCACGCGCGCCGAGGTGAAGGCCGAGACGGCCCAGGTTCTCTCCACCGGCGTCCAGCAACTCGTGGTGACGCCGGACGAGAACGAGATGCGGATCGACCGCTTCCTCGAGACGCGCTTCCCGCAACTCTCCTTCAGCCATATTCAGCGCATCGTCCGCAAGGGCGAGCTGCGCGTCGACGGCAAGCGCGCCGACAGCAAGGACCGGCTCAGCGAAGGCCAGACCGTGCGGATTCCGCCGCTCAAGCTGGAGCAGCAGGCGGAGCGCCCGCGCTCGGCCAAGGCCGATGCCGACACGATCGGCTTTCTGCATTCGATCACGCTCTATGAGGACGACGACGTCATGGTCCTCAACAAGCCGGCGGGGCTCGCCGTGCAGGGCGGCTCGGGCACGACGCGGCATGTCGACGGCATGCTCGCCGCCCTGACCGACAAGGACGGCCAGAAGCCACGCCTCGTCCATCGGCTCGACAAGGACACGGCCGGCTGCCTCGTCATCGCCAAGTCGCGCTTCGCCGCCGCGACGCTCGCCAAGACCTTCCGGTCACGCTCGGCCCGCAAGGTCTACTGGGCGCTGGTGGCGGGTGTGCCGCGCGTCAAGCAGGGCCGCATCTCGACCTATCTGGCCCGGGAGGAGGCCTATGACGGCGACCAGCGCATGGCTGTCGCCAAGCATGGCGAGGACGGCGCGATGCATGCCGTGACCTATTACGCCATCGTCGAGACGGCGGCGCAGAAGCTCGGCTGGCTGTCGCTGAAGCCTGTGACCGGCCGCACCCACCAGCTGCGCGCCCATGCGGCCCATATCGGCCATCCCATCGTCGGCGACCCGAAATATTTCAACATCCAGAACTGGGAGCTGCCCGGCGGCATCCAGAACAAGCTGCATCTGCTGGCGCGGCGGATCGTGCTGCCGCATCCGCGCGGCAAGGGCACGATCGACGTCAGCGCGCCGCTGCCGCCGCATATGCGCCAGAGCTGGAACCTGCTCGGCTTCGACGACGCGCCCTACGATCCGATCGTCGAGGCGCCGGACGAATAGGGCACTCTTTCCGTGACGAGACGGAAGAGAACAGTTGCGGAACAAAGCAGCTTCTGTTCTAACTATGTTCTCGTCATCGGAGGGGCTGACCATGCGTTCGGTTTTGATCGTTTCCGCATTCCTTCTCGGCTTTGCCGCAACGGCCCAGGCACAAAGTTCCGCGCCCGCCATCAAGCC
>NZ_JBFRDQ010000197.1:0-7466 GCF_052113865.1 Allobosea sp. TAB14
GCGCTACGGGATCAGCTTCATCCGCCAGACGGTGGAGGGCGGCGTCATCTTCGGGGAATCCTCGGAAGAGGCCGGGCTGGACGATCGCACCACGCCCGATGTCATCCAGACGACGGCCCAACGCGCCGTCGCCGCCTTGCCGCTGCTCGCCAATGCGCAGGTCGTGCGCAGTTGGGCGGCGCTGCGCGTGATGTCGCCGGACGGCATGCCAGTCTATGCCGAGTCGGCGGCCCATCCGGGCGCCTTCCTGGTCACGGTCCATAGCGGCGTCACGCTCGCGCCGTTCCATGCCGGCCCCCTTGCCACCGCATTGTCCGCCGGCCGGCTGGATCCGGCCTGGCAGCCTTTCTCATCGGATCGCTTCAGTGTTCCAGCGTCTTGACCTCCGGGAATTCGATACCTCGTTCACCTTCGCGGGCAGAGCCATTCCCGCCCGCGAAGGGGAGAATCTCGCTGCGGCCATTCTGCGTGCCGACATCAAGGCCTTCCGCAGCACACCGCGATCCGGGGCCTCGCGCGGCCCCTATTGCATGATGGGGGTGTGCTTCGAATGCCTCGTCACGGTCGATGGCGAGCCCAATCGGCAGGCCTGCCTTGAGACCGTGCATGGCGGCATGGTCGTCGAGCCGCAGGCGGGCGCCGCGGAGATCAACCGGTGACCGCCCCGTTCGACGTCGCGATCATCGGCGCGGGGCCGGCCGGCATGGCAGCTGCCGTCATGGCCCGGAAGCAGGGTCTGAGCTGCGTGGTGTTCGACGAGGCCGGCCGACCCGGTGGCCAGATCTATCGCGCCGTTACCGAGCGGCCGGAACGGGATCGCCAGGACATCCTGGGACCGGACTATTATGCGGGTCTCGACCTGGTCGAGGCCTTCCAGCGCTCCGGCGCGGAGCATCGCGCCGGGACGATGGTCTGGTCCATCGCGGAGGGAGAGATCCATTGGCGCTCGCGCAGCGGCTCGGGCGTGACCTTCGCGCGCCGGATCGTCGCGGCGGCCGGTGCGATGGAGCGTCCCTTCCCGCTCCGCGGCTGGACCTTGCCCGGCGTGATGACCGCCGGCGCGGCCCAGATCCTGCTGAAATCCGCCGGGCTGGTGGAGGACGACATTGTCTTCGTCGGTTGCGGGCCGCTGCTCTACCTCGTCGCGGCGCAATATTGTCGCGCCGGCCATCCGCCGCGGCTGGTCATCGAGACGACACCGCGGAGGAACCTCGGCGCGGCGCTCCCGCATCTCCCGCGAGCCCTTCTCGCCGCCCGCTATCTGTTCAAGGGGCTCGGTCTGATCCGCGAGCTGCGGGCCGCGGGCGTCCGGATCGAGCGCGGCGTGGAGCAGGTGGAGCTCGAAGGCGAGGACGCCATACGCGGCGTGAGATGGCGTAGCGGCGGGCGCTGGCAGCGCGCCGATACGGGCCGTGTCGCGCTCCATCAGGGCGTCGTGCCCAATGTGAATCTCGCCATGGCTCTGCGCTGCCGGCACCTCTGGGACGAGCGCCAGCGCTGCTGGCGGCCCGCGCTCGACGAGTGGAACCGCTCCAGCCAGCCCTGGCTCTGGATCGCCGGCGACGAAGCCGGAATCGCCGGCGCCGTTTCGGCGCGACTGAGCGGCGCGATCGCCGCACTCGACATCGCCCGCGACCTCGGCGCGATCGACGAGCGGGAGCGCAACAGGGCCGGCACTCCTTTGCGAGCGGCGCTCGGGCGCGACCGCGCCGTCAGGCCGTTCCTGGAGACGCTCTACCGGCCGAGCGACGTCTTCGTCGTGCCGCAGGCGGACGACGTCATCATCTGCCGCTGCGAGGAGGTGACGCGGGGCGAGATCGAGCGCGTCGTGAAGGAGGGCGCGGCCGGCCCTAACCAGGCGAAGGGATTCCTGCGCTGCGGGATGGGGCCCTGCCAGGGCCGAATGTGCGGGCATACGGTCACGGAGACGATGTCCGCGCTGAGCGGGAAAGGCCAGGAGGAGATCGGCTACTTCAGGCAGCGCATGCCAATCAAGCCGATCACCACAGGCGAGATCGCAGCCTCAGCCCCATTCGACGGGGCAGGCGCGTGAAGCGGCTCGAAGAACCTCATGAGCCGGGCGATACGCATGAGTTCTATGAGCCGATCGATAGACGCCGAAGGGAACGAACGGATTAGGCGCCGCTTGATGCGCCGTGGCCCATCTCGTCATCCGCGATGAGCAGGAGCTGACCGCTGCGCTGGAGCGGGCCGAGGAACTGCTGGGCTGTACCACCGCTAGCGACGAAGAACGCGAGCKCGCGGCRRTCGCCGATGCTGTCGAGACCTATCGGCAATCCAAGCGCCGGGCCGAGTCCCGCCTGGTCATTCGCCTTCGGCAGGAGCCGCCGAAATCCGAACCCTGGGGGCTGTCATTCTGCAGCCTCTTCATCACCAGGGCCGTCGTGGAGGGCAAGCTTGAGCATGGCCTCGGACGAAGCGAACAGCAGATCGCGCTCCTTCTCGTTCAGCACGGCTGCGATGGCGTTCTCCAACCAGACCCGCCGCGCATGAATATCGTCGGCCAACACGCGCCGCCCTCGATCGTTGAGGGCAATGAGGATTTCGCGCCGATCGGCATCGCTTCGGGCTCTGACAATGAGCCCCTCCTGCTCCAGACCCGCGAGGATGCGAGTCAGTGACTGGGGCTGAAGACGTTCCTCGGTAGCGAGCTGGGTGGCGGCCATAGGGCCAAGCCGGCTTAGGGTTCCGAGGATGCTGACAGCGGACAGGGTGACCGAACCCTTCGGGCGCTCTGCTCGCAGCCGGCGGCCGAGCGCCAGAACGGCCCGCAGAATCGATATGGCTTCCTCACGGGATGAACTTTCCATATGCTACGCATAGCGTATTATATCGGGAGGCACCAGGTCATCCGGAGCGAATGCCGAACCTGAGCACAAGAGCGCATCTGCGGGAGGCTTTTCGCTGGTCCCCAGACGGGAAAATCGAGGTCGCCGCGATTCTTGCGGCGGGGCTGGGCATGGCCTGCCCGGTGCTTCTCGCCATGCAGAGAGGGCACCTCGCGCTGGGCCTTGCTGCGGCCATCGGCGGCCTCGCGGTGGGGCGCGTGGAGATTGGCGCAGGCTTGCAGGCACATGCAAAGAGCGAGCTCGATGTGCTCGTTCCCATAGTTCTCGCTGCGCTTTGTGCAGCCCTTCTTGGAGGATATGGCTGGCTGAGCAATGTCGGGCTGCTCCTGCTTTCGGGCATCGCTGCGGTGATCAGCGGCTTCAGTCGCTTCATGGTCGTAGCGGCGACCCGTTTTGTCCTCTTCCTGATGATTGTGAGCGCCGTGCCGCCGGCTGCGGAACCCGTGCGCGCATTGACCGCGCTGGGGTTCGTGGGGCTGATTTCCGCGGGTGCGTTTTGGACCTCAGGGCTCAGCCTGCTTTTCGGCGCCCTCGCCCGCCGAACCCGGCAAGCAGCGCCGGAGCCCGCCGATGCGCCGGTCCGGGTCCCGACGGCACGACAGAAATTCGTCCGCTGGCGACGCTCGCTCGCCGCGCCGGCCGGCTGGAGCTACCCTGCAAGGCTGGTCACTTGCCTGGCGATTGCTGCGGGGCTGGATATCGCCTGGCCCAACCATCATTTTCACTGGATCGGGCTGACCGTGGCGATCCTGACTCCGCGGCACGTGGAGACTGTGCCGATCAAGGCAACACAGAGGGCGCTTGGCACGGCACTCGGGGTTGCCGCGGCAGGGATCTTCCTGCGGCTGGGACTGCCCGCCTGGGCTCTCGTGGTCGCCATCGGGCTTCTGGCCGCTGTGCGCCCTGTGCTGCGGGGCGGCAATTATCTGGCCTACTCGGCTGTGATGACGCCGCTGATCATCCTGCTCATCGACGCCGGTCGGACGTTGGAGAACGATCTGCTGCTCGATCGTCTCGTCGCCACGCTGATCGGCGCATCACTCGTGGTTGGCGCCAACTTGTTGTTCGTCCAATTCACTGCACGACGAAACGAAAACACGTCCCCGCCCGCAATCGCCCGGTCCTTCGACGACGGTGAGCCGTAGGTGCTTGTCGGCGGCGAGCTTGGCCGGCCACAGGCCGAAGCGCTCTTGCGTCCAGTCGAGCATGGTCCGGGCCGAGCCGATCTCGGCCTGCCGGATCGCGCGGCTGGCCTCGACCTCGACGATGACGGCGTGATCGAGATCGATCAGATCGTTGGGGGCATAGGCGAAGAAGGCCTGGCCCCTCAGGGCTCCGGTCCATTGCGCCGCCGGATCGGAGCGGGAGACGAACTTCGGCTTGGCCTCGCTGGCCGCGCCCCAGGCGGCCTCGTCGAGCGTGTCGAGATACTCGCACACCGAGCGGCGGGTCCGGGCGAGATCGTCCCAGTCGACCGGCTCGGAGGCTTCGGCCGAACGCTGCTTGTTGGCATCGGCCTTGATCAGGCTGGCATCGACCGCAAAGCCTTCGCCGCCGACCAGCCCCTCCGCGATGCAGCGCTGCACGGTCGTCTCGAACAGCTCGCGCAACAGATCGCTCTCGCGGAAGCGGCCCTGCCGGTTCTTCGAGAAGGTCGAGTGATCAGGCACGTCGCCGTCGAGCCCGAGCCGACAGAACCAGCGGTAGGCCAGGTTCAGACGCACCTCCTCGCACAGGCGSCGCTCGGARCGGATGCCGAAGCAATAGCCGATSARCAGYATCCGGATCATYMGCTCCGGATCGCTCACTTTGCCTAGATCAGGCTGCCTATGTTTCCAACGAGCTGCCCCTTGGCCACAAAAGCATGCTCGGTTTGCCGCAGGACGAAGCCGGACACCGGCGCCTTGATCTCAAGCGCATTCGCGGAAACGCCGCCAATCGGGTGCAGTCGCGCTACGAGTTGCCCACTTTCAACCTTGTCGCCGAGCTCAATGCAATGTTCCACCAGTGCAGGCGCAGGAGCGAGATATTGCCCGTCCGACCCGGCGCTGAAATGCACGCCGGCAAAGGGCACGGGCTCTAGCTGCGGCTTGATCGCGCCGAAATCGGCGAGCGCGCGCAGGAGGCCGTCCTCCATGATCGTCAGCTCTTCGGATTTCATCCGGCCGCCGCCGCCCTCGACCTCGATCGAGGCGAGATCGGCGAGCTTGGCGGCACCGCAGGCCGTCTCGTCGATGCCGTCGACATGCTGGACGAAACGGTAGCCCCAGGCTTCCATCAGCCGATTCAGGCGGGCATCGTCGACCACGCTCTTCTGCGTCGCGAAGCCGAAGACCATCGGCACCACCGAGACGTCGCTGCCGCCGGCATGAACGTCGATCAGCAGATCGACGACGGGGAAGAGCCGCTCCGTCACGAAGGCGCAGAGCCGTTCCGTCGGCGTGCCGTCCGCCTTGCCGGGGAAGCAGCGGTTCATGTTCTGGCCGTCGAAGGGAGAGAGGCGCTTGCCCTTCTGCGAGGCCGGGAAATTGAGCGAGGGGATGATGATGACGCGCCCGGTGACATCGGCCGGCGTCAGCCGCTCGGCCAGGCGACGCAGCACGATCTGAGCCTCGTATTCGTCGCCATGGATGCCGCCGAGCAGCAGCACCGAGGGGCCTTCGCCATTGTTGATGCAGCAGAGAATCTCCCCTGCGATCCCCTCCGGTGGTCCCGCGATCGGGCCGAGGTCGTGGACGGTCTTGCCGGGGCGGGCGGGGTCGAAATCGGTCAGCATGAATCCAGATCCTGTCCTGCGGCGGATGCGGGCAGGGCCGCATCCGCCGGCTGGCGTCGATGGTGTGGAGGGGTCAGGCCGCGGCGCGCCCGAGCGCGGCGGCCTTGAGYATCTCGGCGGGCTTGTGGAAACGCAGCGGCGAGAACGGCTCCAGCGCCTCCGGCTTCTCGCCGGTCGCGATCCATTCGCTGAACAGCCTGGTGAAGCCGAGCGAAATGGCGAAGCCGTGGCCGGACCAGCCATAGCCGTAGATCAGGTTCGGCAACGCCTCGGCCTGTCCGATCAGCGGAATCTGGTCGGCCGCGACAGTCTCCACCCGCGAGGCGTCGACGCTGAGCAGGCTGGAGTTGTCGATGAAGGGCATGGTCAGGAGGCCGTCGGTGACGTTCTGCGTCATCGAGCTGAGGGAGCCCTTCCACAGCCCTTCCGGCGTGTAGCCGACATGGGCTCCGCCCGAGAGCATGATCGTGCCATCCGGGAGCTGTTTCACCGCCAGCCGGCGATGTGCATGGGAGAGCAGGTGGTTGATCGTCCTGTTCAGCGGGTTCGAAACGAAATGCATCTGCGGCATCAGGTTCCAGACCGGGCCGAGCTCATGCGGTTTCAGCACGGGCTTGAGCAGCGCCTCGGCGCCGGCATTGGCGACGACGACGAGGCGCGAGCCGACCGGGACCGTCTCGCCGCTGGCGAGCTTGACCGCCGTCACCGCCCCGCGCGTCTGCACGATCTCGGCGACCTTGGCGCCGGTGCGGATGACGGCGCCGGCCTTAGCCGCCTCCTTGGCGAATTGGCGCGTCGCGAAGCTGTGGTCTCCGACGCCGTCATGCGGGCACCAGATCGCGCCGAGGATGCCGGGAGCAAGTTCAGGCTCGCGGGCGAGCGCCTCGTCGCGCGAGAGCACCTCGGAGGGTGTGCCGAGGCTCGCCTGGACCATCGCGGTCGCTTCCATGCGGCCGCGCACCTCGTGTTCGCGATGGCCGTAGGAGACGTCGTAGATCTTGAGGCCGCCGACGCGGCGGTAGCCGACGCCGCCCTCGATCCTGGCCTGGTATTCGGCCCAGAGTTGCTGGGCCAGCGCGCAGACCGGCAATTCGCGCAGGTCGYGGCCGCTGGCGCGCACACCACGCTCGCCGGGCCCGCCCGAGGCACCGCCGGCGATCTCGCCGGCCTCGAGCAGGGTGACACTGCGGCCCGCCTTGGCGAGTTGATAGGCCAGGCTCGTCCCGTAGATGCCGCCGCCGACGATGACGACTTCGGAGGCGCTGTTGTGATCGGACATCGATCGAATCCTTCGTCTTTCAACTCTCTTGGATGTGGGGGCGTTCAACCGCGAAATGACAGCTCGCGGCGCTGCGGCCCCCGGGCGCAGGGTGGAGAACGGGCGTTTCCTCAACGCAGCGGCGCGGCAGGCGTCCGTCGGGCGTGTTGACGCCCGGCAGGCCCTCGGCGGCGAGCTCGCGGGCGAGCGAGCAGCGCGTGTGGAAGCTGCAGCCGCTGGGTATGGCGAGCGGGCTCGGGATCGAGCCTTCGAGCAAAGCGGGGCGCCCGGCGCGCTGCGGCGGCACCGCAGGCGCGGCAATCGCCATCAGGCTGCGCGTATAGGGATGACGCGGCGCGCCGCAGACCTCCTCGACATCGCCCTGCTCGACGAAGCGGCCGAGATACATGACACCAACTGCGTCAGCCATGTGGGCGACCAGGGCAAGGTCATGGGTGATGACGATATAGGTCAGGGCGAGGCGGGCCTGCAGCTCGGCGAGCAGGTTGATGATCTGCGCCTGTACGGAAACGTCCAGCGCGCTCACCGGCTCGTCGAGGAC
>NZ_JBFRDQ010000198.1:0-9677 GCF_052113865.1 Allobosea sp. TAB14
AAATCGGCGAAGCCCGACGCATCGGCATAAGGATTGCCCTGGTCCGAGGTCGCGAAATCCCGGTAGAAGTGCTGCTGCGGCCGTTCCGCCCCGGAGGCGTCGATCTCGCCGGCGTCGAAGCGCTTGCGCTTGTCGGCGTCGCTCAGCAGGTCGTTCGCACTCGCCACCTCCTTGAACTTATCCTCCGCCGCCTTGTCGCCGGGGTTGAGGTCCGGGTGCAGCTTTTTCGCCAGCTTGCGATAGGCGCTCTGAATCTCGGCGGCCGAAGCCGTCGGGGCGACACCCAGAACCTCGTAAGGATTTCTCACGGGCTACTCCGCAAACATCTCGTCGACAGCGCTATCGCATCGGACCGAGAACCGGAATCCACGTCTCGAAAGAATCCGATGCGATAACAGATACATGGACCACCGTTACCGCGTCCGGCAGGACGCGCGACGATCCGGGCGCGAGCGCAATTTCTGCACGGAAGGGCGCGGTTTCAAAGCCTGTTCTGCCGGATGGGGGCCAAGGCCTCGTCATGGGCGGCCATTGACGCGTCGCGCCTCAACCCGGAGGCGCCCCAATCAGGACTTCGTAGCCCAAAAGCACCCGTTGCAAAATCCGCTGCCGTCAGATCATCCCTTGCGCAGGCGATTCAAGTCATGGTCCAGCCGCGGAGGCTGGGCGGAAGCGACCTGAGCGCGGGCGACGGCATAGGCTGCGCGCAGGCAAATATCCTCGCGCCAGGGCGCCGCGATGAGCTGAACGCCGATCGGCAATAAGCCCCCGAAGACGGGCACGGCCGCCACCGGCAGCCCGACGCAGGAGATCGGCTGCGTGAACAATCCGATATGGGGCCTGAGCGGCACCGTGTTGCCCTGCAGCACCATGGTCTTCTGACCCAGTTCCGGCGCGGTGCAGGGGGTCGCCGGCGCGATGATCAGGTCGACGGTCTCGAACAGCCGCATCATCTCGTCGTGGAACCAGCGTCGCGCCCGCTGCGCCTGGAGATACCAGGCCGTCGGCTGCAGCGCGCCGGCCAGGAAGCGGTCGCGCGTCTCGGGGTCGAAATCATCGGCGCGCTGCTGCAGCCGCTGGAGATGGAAGGCCGAACTCTCGCCATTCGTGATCAGGAAAGCGGCCGCACGCGCGATGCCCGCTCCGGCGACATCGATCACGCGCATTGCGCCGAGCGCCCGGGCGACCGCGGTGACGGCGGCCTGCGCTTCCGGCATCGCATCCGTCGCGAAATACCCTCCGGCGATCGCGATGCGCAGGCCGGATACGCCGTCCTTCAGCGTCGGCAGCGTTGGCTCGATCGTCCGGACCGCACAGGCCGGATCATGCGCGTCGTGGCCTTGCATCAGGTCATAGGCCATCGCGAGGTCGGTCACGTCGCGGGCGAAAGGGCCGAGATGGTCGAGTGAGTCGCAGAATGGAAAGCTGCGCGTGCGCGGCAACCGGCCATAGGTCGGCTTCAGTCCAAAGACGCCACAGAACGAGCTCGGCACGCGGATCGAGCCATTGGTATCGGAGCCGAGCGAGATGGGCGCCAACCCCGCGGCCGTCGCAGCACCCGAGCCTGATGAAGATCCCCCCGCCATGCGGGCGAGGTCGTGAGGGTTGCGGCAGGGACCGTCATGGGCGTTCTCGCCGGTGAAATCATAGGCGTATTCGCCCATGTTGAGACCGCCGAGCAGGATCGCGTCGGCCAGGGTCAGGCGCTCGATCAACACCGCATCGCGTTCAGAGGGCAAGCGTGCGCGGTTGATCTTCGAGCCGGCCCGGGTCGGCAGACCCGTGATGTCGAACAGGTTCTTGGCAGCGAAAGGCACGCCGGCGAGCGGCCCGAGCGTTTTGCCCGCGGCGCGGCGGGCGTCGATGGCTGAAGCCTGCGCGAGGGCGCGCTCGGCTGTGACGTCGGTAAAGGCGTTGAGAGCCGGGTTGAGCTCGTGGATGCGCTGGAGAAAACCGCCGACGACCTCCTTCGCGCTGATCGCGCCCTCTCGGATATCGGTGGCGATACTATGGGCCGGAGCGAAGGCGTCGAAACTCACGCGGGTTCTCCGCCGCCGGAACGCCCGGCACGGAACACGCCGGCCGGTTCGAAGGCCGCCTCGTCGAGCGGAGCGCGGAAGACCATCGCCGCCATGGCCTCGGCGATGGTCAAGAATTGCAGCACCGCCGGGCGCTGATCCTCGGTGATCGTCAGACCGAGCGCGGGCGCCATCGCATCGCAATGGCGCGCCGCATCGAAGGCCGGCTTGGCGTCGTTCATTCGGCGGGCTCCAGCTTGCCATGCGGCTCGGTGGTCAGCAGGTTGACGAGGATATGGGGGCCCAAGCCGAACAGGGCGTTCCAGTCGCCCGGCGTCCAGAGCTTCGGTGAAGAGCCTATCGTCGCAGTCGCCGCCATCATACCTCCGGTCCCCGTTTTTCAGCCGTGGTTCACGCCGCCTTCATCGTCCGGGCGAGCGCCGTCAGCACCTCGCCGGTCGTCGAGACCCAGCCGAAGATGCCGCCCTGGGCCGCGATCATACGCAGGCCCACCTCGTGGAACTCGGGGAAATACGAAGCGCAGGCATCGCCCAGAACGAGGCAGCGATAGCCCCGGTCGTTCGCCTCGCGCACCGTCGTATGAACGCAGACCTCGGTGGTGACGCCGCAGACCAGCAGCGTCTCGATGCCGCGGTTGCGCAGGATCAGGTCGAGATCGGTCTGGTAGAAGGCGCCCTTGCCAGGCTTGTCGAGCACGGGTTCGCCGGGCAGCGGCGCCAGTGCCGGCACGATGTCGTGCCCGGCCTCGCCGCGGATCAGGATGCGCCCCATCGGCCCGTCGGCACCGATGCGCTTCTCCGCCGGTCCGCGCTGCACCTTGGCCGGCGGCGCGTCCGAGAGATCGGGCCTGTGCCCCTCGCGGGTGTGGATCACCAGCAGGCTGGCGGCGCGCGCGCCCTCTAGGATTCGGCGGCAGGGCGCGACCGCCTTGGCGAGCAGCGAGACGTCGTTGCCCAGCACCGCGCCGAAGCCGCCCGGCTCCAGGAAATCGCGCTGCATGTCGATGTTGACCAGGGCCGTGCGAACGAAGTCGACAGGCAGAGCACTCGGCTTCGCGGCAATCTCGACGGCTGGCATCAGGCGGCGTTCCCCGAGCAAAGCGAACGGAACGGGCTTTGCAAGGGCTGTGCCTGCTCCGGCTCGCAACGCGCGGCCACCATCGGAAGGAGCAATGGCGGCGGACGGACCGCTTCATCATGCTGATCTGGAAAGGAAACTTGCGATTCCGAAGATCGTTGCCGCCCGCAGGACCTGCGGCGGACAGCCCCGCCTTTCCGGGAAGCGCTCCAAGCGGAGGCTCATTGCATAATCTTTGCATGCAATGATGCAAAGAATGATCAATTTTTAACCAGTCAACCCATCCCCTCAAATGGAAAGCCTGCCCGTGCGGACTCTGAGCGACATCCTCTCCGCCCATCTCGACGGGAGCCGCGACCTCGCGGAGACCGTCGCCGCGAGCTATGCCCGGTTGCGCGCGGTCGACGATCCGGCGATGTTCATCGCGCTCCGGCCCGAGGCCGAGCGGCTGCAGGCGGAGGGGTCGCGCGGCCGTGCCCTCTGGGGCGTGCCGGTCGCCGTCAAGGACAATATCGACGTCGCTGGCCTGCCGACCACTGCCGCCTGCCCGGCCTTCGCCTACACACCGACGCAGGATGCCGCCGCAGTCGCCCGGCTGAGGGCCGCCGGCGCCATCGTGATCGGCAAGACCAATCTCGACCAGTTCGCCACCGGGCTGAACGGCACGCGCTCGCCCCATGGCACGCCGCGCAATGCGCTGCGGGTCGATCTGGTGCCCGGCGGTTCCAGCTCCGGCTCCGCCAGCGCGGTCGCTTCTGGCATCGTCCCGATTGCGCTGGGCACCGACACCGCCGGCTCCGGGCGCGTGCCGGCCGGCCTCCAGAACCTCGTCGGGCTCAAGCCGAGCCTCGGCCTGGTTTCGACGACGGGCGTCGTACCGGCCTGCCGCACGCTCGACTGCGTCTCGGTGTTCGCTCTGACGGTCGACGACGCGACGGCGGTTCTGGAGGTGATCTCGGGCGCCGATGCCACCGACCCGTTCTCCCGGCCTGTCGCGCTTGGGCAATCCGGCGCATTGCCGCCGCATCAGAAGATTGCCGTCCCGCGATCCGCCGATCTCGATTTCGACGGCGATGCGACGGCAGCCGCCAGCTTCGCGCTGGCGGTCGAGCGTGCGCAGGCCTTGGGCGCGACGATCGTCCCCCTCGATATGACGCCATTCTACGAGACGGCCCGTCTGCTTTACGACGGCCCCTGGGTGGCCGAACGCTTCCTCGCGATCCGCGAGCTGCTGACGCGTGACCCCGAAGCGATCCTGCCCGTCATCAGGCAGGTGATTGCCGGCAAGCCATTGCCCGATGCGGCCGAGACCTTCGCGGCGCAATACCGGCTGGCCGAGCTTGCACTCGCCGCCAGGGCCGCGCTGAAGGGTATCGACGCGATGATGGTGCCGACGGCGCCGCGACCGGTCACTCTCGCGGAGATGGCCGCCGACCCGATCGGCGGGAACTCGCTGCTCGGGCGCTACACCAATTTCGTCAACCTGCTCGACATGTGCGCCCTCGCCGTGCCGGTGAGCCTGGCGAAGGATGGCACTGCGGCGGGCGTCACCTTCATCGCGCCGTCCGGCCGCGATGCGGCGCTGGCCACGTTCGGCCGCGCCTTCCATCACGCCTCCGGCTTGACGCTCGGGGCCTTGGACGCGCCGATGCCGCCGCTTGCGGATCTTCCGATGGCCGCTTCACAGGGCACGATTGAGATTGCGGTCGTCGGCGCGCATCTGTCGGGCATGCCGCTTAATGGCGAGCTGACCGGGCTTGGCGCGACATTCCTGCGCGCGACCACCACGACGGCGGACTACCGGCTCTTCGCCTTACCCGGCGGCCCGCCGGCGCGGCCGGGCCTGATCCGCGTCCGCGAAGGCGGGGCAGCCATCACGCTCGAGGTCTGGGCGATGCCTGCCGACGGCTTTGGTCGCTTCGTCGCAGGCATCCCCTCCCCGCTGG
This sequence comes from Allobosea sp. TAB14, assembly GCF_052113865.1. NCBI lineage: Bacteria > Pseudomonadati > Pseudomonadota > Alphaproteobacteria > Hyphomicrobiales > Alloboseaceae > Allobosea > Allobosea sp. TAB14. Next base: position 5,063 of record NZ_JBFRDQ010000198.1, read on the forward strand.
GCATCGGCACGCTGGCGCTGGCCGACGGCACGCGGGTCAAGGGTTTCCTCTGCGAACAGATCGCGACCGAGGCTGCGCGCGATGTGACCGAGTTCGGCGGCTGGCGGGCTTTCGTCGCGGCGCAGGCCAAGCCTCAGGACGCTCCCGCATAGGTCCTGAAAGCATCGCGCACGATGCCGATATGGGCGCGCATCGCCTCTGCCGCGCCGGACTGGTCGCCCCGCAGAATCGCCTGCACGATCAGGTCGTGCTCCCGATAGGAGCCTCCCAGGCGCCCGGCCGCCCGGAACTGCGCCCTGCGAAACGGCGCGACCCGGGCGCGCGTCATCAGGGTCAGTTCGGCAAGGTAGCCATTGTGCGAGCCCGAGTAGATCGCGGCGTGAAAAGCCTCGTTGGTCTCATGATAGCGCAAGGGATCGCCTTCATGGACGAGCGCGCGCAGCGCCTGATGCAACTCCTCCAGACCGCGCCGTTCGGGCACGGTCATGTTGCGGGCGGCGAGTCCCGCACAGAGCGCCTCAAGCTCGGCCATCGCCTCGAACATGTCGTCGAGCTGCGTCGGAGTGGGCAAGGCCACGACCGCGCCGCGATGCGGCCGGACGCTGACGAGACCCGAGGCCGAGAGCTGGCGTATCGCTTCGCGCACCGGAGTACGCGAGACGCCGAACCGCGCCGCAAGCTCCTGCTCGTCGAGGGGCGTTCCCGGTTCGAGCGCGCCCGACACAATCTCGTCGGCGATCTGCAGACGAAGTGCTTCGGTCCGCGTCCGCGGTGGCGCTGCAGGTTTGGATATCGCCAAAGTGGCGGCAGGGCGCGGCGGCATGATCAGGATCGGAAGGCAGGTGGGATCGCCGATGCCTGCATAGCAGGCAGAGCGATGCCGGTCACGGCGTCATGAAGAATGCGCCGCCGCCTGCCGTTCATTCGGGGATGATGCTGACATGGGCGCTGACGACGCGCCAGCCTTCCGCGAACTTGACCCAGGTCTGGCTCTGCCGACCGACCTTGCCGACCATGCTGTCGCGCCGGAACATGGTGTTCGCCGTGGCCGCCGTGTCGCCATAAGTCGTGATGACGGTGCGTTCCAGCGTCCGTTCGAGCCCGACCGGCGAGCGCGCCGAGCGGAAGGCAGCGATCTCGTCATGGCCGTAGAGGTTCTCGGCGACACCGTAGCGCAAGGTCTCGGGCGCCTTGCGGAAGATCGCATCCAGCGTTGCGACGTCGTTGCCGGTAAGCGCGGCCTCATAGGCTGCGAAGGCGGCTTCCACCTCGGCCAGCACGGCAGGGTCGTTGATCTTCATCTGCAGGCATCTCCAGAGAACTATCCCGCGATGGCGATCGCGAGCAGGACGCGCTTATAGCGGCGGATGCGGAATCGCGGTCAGCAACTCCCTCGTATACTCCGCCTTGGGATCGCCGAGCACCTCCTCCGCCGTGCCTTCTTCGACGATCGAACCCGTCTTCATCACGATCACCCGGTCGCAGAGCAGCCGCACCACGTTGAGATCGTGCGAGACGAAGAGATAGCTCATGCCGAGCCGTCCCTTGAGCTCTTCGAGGAGATTCAGCACCACCGCCTGGACGGACACGTCGAGCGCGGCCGTGGGCTCGTCGAGAACAACCAGATCCGGGTCGAGCGCGATCGCGCGCGCAATGCCAACGCGCGCCTTCTGCCCGCCGGAAAGCTGGTGAGGAAAGCGGTCGATCAGCTCGACCGGCAGGCCGACGAGCCTCGCCAGATCCTCGCAGCGCGCACGCAGGGCATCACGTCCCTTGACCGCACCCATCCGCATGATCGGATCGGCGATGGCGCGCTCGGCGGTGAAGCGCGGATTGAGGCTGTCGGTCGGGTCCTGGAACACCATCTGGATGCGCCGGCGATACGGCGACGCAGCGAACTGCTTGGCGGGGATCGCACCGATATCGGTACCGTCGAAGACGATCTTGCCGCCGCTGGGGTCGATCAGTCGCGTGACCATCATCGAGGTCGTCGATTTGCCGCAGCCGGATTCGCCGACGAGCCCCAGCGTCTCGCCCCTGGCGATACTGAAGCTGATGCCATCGACGGCGCGGAAGGCCGGCTTTTCCGGCTCGGCCTTGCCCATCAGCTTGGCGAGGAGCGCACCGGTCGCGGCCCGCGGATATTCCTTGACCAGATTCTCGACCTGCATCAGGGGACCGGCCTCGGCGGCCGGTTTCGGCTCAGTCACGGCTGTCCTGGCTTCGGCGGGCACGGTTTGCGGCGCGTCGAGCAGCAAGTCTGCGAGGCTCGTGCCCAGTCGCGGCGTCGCCTGCATCAGCCTGCGGGTGTAGGGATGCTGCGGGTTGCGGAAGATCTCGCTGGCCAGCGCGGTCTCGACCACCTTGCCCTTTTCCATCACGACGACCTTGTCGCGCCTGGACATGCTGCAGCAGCACGTCCTCGATCTGCTTGCCGACCTTGCGGATCGGGTTGAGCGCTGCGCGCGGGTTCTGGAAGATCATCGAGATCTCGCGCCCGCGCAGATCGCGCATCTGGGCCTCGTCGGCCGCGACGAGATCAACGCCCGAGAACGAGATCGTGCCTTCGGCGACGCGGCCGGCGCGATCGAGAATGCGCACCACGGCATAGGACGTGACCGACTTGCCCGAGCCGGACTCGCCGACAATCGCCACGGTCTCGCCCTTGGCGACGCTGACATCGATCGACTTGACCGCCTGCACCGCGCCGCGCCGGGTGGCGAATTCGACGGTGAGGTTCCTGATCTCGAGCAGAGGGACTGCCGTCATGTCAGTTCCTCCGCTGGGGGTCGACGAGATCGCGCACGCCGTCGCCGAGCAGGTTGAAGCAGAACACGGCGATCATCAGGGCGAGACCGGGGAAGAAGGCGATCCACCACTCTCCGGAGACGATGAAGCTCGCGCCCTCGGCCACCATGATCCCCCATTCCGGGGTCGGCGGGCGCACGCCGAGCCCGATGAAGGAGAGGCCTGCCGCATTCAGGATCGCGTAGCCCATGGTCAGGGACATCTGCACCGCCATGATCGGCATGATGTTGGGCACGATCTGGGTGAGGAGCAGCCGCCAGTCGGAATTGCCCGAAAGTCGCGCCGCCTGCACGAAGCCGGCATCGCGGCGCACATTCGCCTCGGCACGCGCGACGCGGGCATAGAGCGGGAAATTGATGATCGCGGTCGCCAGCACGATGTTGCCGACCGAGTTGCCCAGCGCCGCCACGATGCCCATCGCCAGCACGAAAAGCGGGAAGGCCATGATGGTGTCGGCGACGCGGCCGACGACCTTGTCGATCCAGCCGCCGTAGAACCCGGCCATGACGCCGGCAAGCCCGCCCATCAGGAAGACCAGCGCCACCGAGAAGATCGCGATCGAGAAGTCGAGCCGTGTCGCCGCCACCACGCGGCTGAAGATGTCGCGGCCAAGCTGGTCCGTGCCGAACCAGTGCGCCCGGCTCGGCGCCTGCAGGGCGGCGTTGGTGTTGCTCGCGAGCGGATCGTAGGGGACGATCGAGGGGCCGAAGATTGYCGCCAGCAGGATCAGCGCGAACAGCCCGAAGGCGAGCCCCGTCACCGGGTTCTCGGCGACGATATGGCGCGCATGCGCCCACAGGCTGGTGGAAGGCGGCGCCTCGAAGCGCAGCGTCGGAGCGGGTTCGGCAGGGATTGCCTGGGCGGGTGCCGGCTCGACCTTGGCCATGTCGTTCACGCTCTTCAACCCTCCAGCCTGACACGGGGATCGATGACGCCGTAGAGCACGTCGATCATCAGGTTCAGGGCGACGTAGAGAATCGCCATGGTCAGGACGAAGCCCTGGATCGGTGCGTAGTCCGACGCGATCAGCGCCTCGACCGCATAGGAACCGACGCCGGGCCAGGCGAAGACCTTCTCGACCAGCACATTGGCGCCGAGCAGGAAGGAGAACACCATGCCGAGCGTCGTCACCACCGGCAGCATGGCGTTGCGGAAAGCATAAGTGCCGATGACCTTGCGGTTCGTCAGGCCGCTGGCGCGGGCGGTGCGCACGAAATCGGCGCCGAGCACGGCCAGCATCGAGGCCCGCGTCATGCGGGTGATCGGTGCCAGCGAGAAGATGGCGAGTGTCACCGCCGGCAGGATCAGCTGAGCGAAAGCGCCCCGGAAGGTCTCGAAATCCCGCGCTAACAACGTGTCGATCAGGAGCAGACCGGTCACGCGCGGCGGCTCGGAGGCGAAGACGTCGAGCCGCCCAAGCGGCGCCGGTGACCAGCCAAGTAGAAAATAGAAGACATAGACGAGCAGGAGCCCGGTGAAGAACACCGGCAGCGAGACGCCCGCGGTCGCCACGACGCGGCAGAGATGGTCGATCCAGGAGCCCTGCTTCACAGCCGCCAGGATGCCCAGCGGCAAGGCGACCGCCATGGCGAGCAGCAGCCCGGCCAGCGTCAGTTCGGCGGAGGCTGGCAGGCGCGCGGCGAGGTCGGCCGTCACCGGCTGGCCGGTGGTCAGCGAGGTCCCGAGATCGCCCTTCACCAGCGCCGTGACATAGGACACGAACTGCACGGGCAGCGGCTGGTCGAGCCCAAGCTTGGAGCGGATCTCGATGATCGCCTGCGGCGATGCGGCAGGGCCTGCGAAATAG
>NZ_JBFRDQ010000199.1:0-13136 GCF_052113865.1 Allobosea sp. TAB14
TCGGTGAGCCGGCGGGCAGGCAGTCCGCGAGCTATGGCCATGGCTGCTGGATCAGCCCGGCATCCGTCGTCCCGATGTCGATGCCCGGCCTCTGGAAAAAGATCCCCGGCTATCTGCTGAATCCCGACAGCCCCCTCGTCATTCGCTGGCGGCATGTCCCGCGGCTGCTGCCGTGGCTGCTTCGTTTCCTCTGGGCGGGCTCCTCCGTCGCGCGCGTCGAGGCAACCGCCCGGGCGCTGAGCCAACTGCTCCATGACAGCCCGCAGCGCCACCAAGCCTTGAGCGATGAACTCGGCACGCCGGAGCTGATCCGCTGCGAAGGGCTGCTCTACGCCTATCCGGACAGGCGTGCCTTCGAGGCGGAGGCGCTGTCCTGGCATTTGCGGCGGATGACCGGGCTTCGGTGGCGGGAACTCGACGCCACGGCTCTGGCCGAAAGGGAGCCGGACCTGGATCGGCATTACGGGTTCGGGATTCTCGCCGAGGACGGCGCGCATTGCGTCGATCCAGGCCGCTACGTCTCGAAGATCGTCGAGATGGCATCCGCCCGGGGGGCAAAGGTGATCCGGGCCAAGGCGGGCGGATTCGTGTTCGCCGGCGAACGGCTCGTCGGCGTCCGAACCGATATCGGCCTGATCGCATGCGACCAGGCCGTCGTGGCTGCCGGGGCATGGTCGAAGAGACTGGCCAGCGGTGCCGGCGACGAGATCCCGCTTGAAAGCGAACGGGGCTATCACGGCGTCATTCCCCTGAATGCGGGAGGACCGCGCCACCCGGTCATGCCGAGCGACGGCAAGATGGCGAACACGCCGACGCTGGCGGGCCTGCGCCTGTCCGGCCAGGTCGAGCTGGCCTCGATCGATACGCCCCCGAACTGGAGCCGCGTCGATATCCTGATCGGCCATGCCCGCCGGACCTACCCTGCGCTGGCCCGGATGCAGGAACTGAGCGTCGACAAATGGATGGGGCATCGCCCGTCGACGCCGGACGGCCTCCCGGTCATCGGAAGATCCACGCGGTCCCCGAACGTCTTCTACGCCTTCGGGCATGGTCATGTCGGCTTCGCCTCAGGCCCGGTGACGGGCCGCATCGTGGCCGAGCATCTGGCGGGGCTGCCAGGCGCTTTCGACATCGGCCCGTACTCGCCGCGGCGCTTCAAGTTTGGGCGGATCGAGCCATGAGGGCCGGCATGGTTGGCTGCGTCAGCTCGGGCCAAGCCGCCCGCTTCCAAGCTCAACAGCCCCATCGATAACCAAGACATTGCAGGACATTAAAGGAGAACTCGGACATGCGTGGCGCGGATATCCTGGTCGAGATGCTGATCGGCTATGGCGTCGAGGTGATCTTCGGCGTGCCGGGCGACACGAACGTGCCGCTTTATGAAGCGCTGCAACAGAACGAGGGCCGCATTCGCCATGTCATGGCGCGCGACGAGCGTTCGGCGGGCTACATGGCCGACGCCTATGGCCGCTTCACCAGGAAGCCGGGCGTTTTCGAGTGCCCGTCGGGCGCCGGTGCCATGTATTCGCTGCCGCCGGTCGCGGAATCCAACGCCTCCTCGGTTCCCGTCATTCTCCTGACGATCGACATTCCCCTGCCGGGCGAGGGCCGCGGCGTCCTGACCGAGCTCGATTGCGCACGTCTTTTCGAGCCGATCACCAAGATGTCCGTTCAGGTCAAGTCGGCGGAAAAGCTGCCGGAGATCATCCGCCGCGCCTTTCGCGTCGCGACCTCCGGCAAGCCCGGCGCCGTTCACCTGCAGATTCCGGAGGATATGCTGATGGCGGAGGTCGATCCGGCCCGCATCTCCATGCATGTCGAGACGGAATGCATGGAGTTTCCGGCCTATCCGACGCTCCCTGCCCCGGAAAAGCTCGACACGCTGATATCGCTGCTGACCGGCAGCCAGCGCCCGCTGATCGTCTCGGGGGGCGGCGTCAACCGCTCCTGCGCCGGCCCGGACGTCACCGAGCTGGCCGAGCGCCTGAACATCCCCGTCTGCACGACGATGACCGGACAGGGTACCATGCCCGACGACCATCGCCTCGCGGTCGGCGTCATCGGCGACAACGGCTTCCATCCGCATGCCAATTGGGCGCTGGAACATGCCGACTTCGTGCTCTTCGTGGGCTCGCGGATGGGTTCGGTCGTCACCATCGGCTGGACCTTCCCGAAGATCACGCTGAACAAGCGCGTCGCCCAGATCGATATCGATCCGGAGGTCATGGCGAACAATTATCAGAACGTGGTGTCGGTCCAGGGCGACGCCAGCCTCGTCCTGCGACGCCTGATCGAGATGGCTCCCGCCGAGAACGATGCCGGCCGGACGCAGGGTTGGGTGGATCAGCTCAACGAGCTGCGCGCGAATTTCTGGGCGAATGCCGAAGCCCTGTTGAGCTCGGAGGCGACGCCTCTGCGGCCGGAACGGGCCGTGCGCTGCTTCAACGAGGCTCTGGAGCTCTACGGCAAACCGGCTCACATCTATTCGGATGCGGGCACGCCGACGCCTCATATGACGCGTTTCCTTAAGCTCAAGGATCGCAGAACGCGCTTCGCCATCCCGCGCGCCTTCGGCGGCCTCGGTTCGGCGCTTCCCGCGACTGTTGGCGCCTGGTTCGCGGACAAGGAACGCCGGCCGATCGGCATGTTCGGCGATGGATCATTCGGGATGTCGGTCGGCGAATTGGAGACGCTGGTCCGGTTGCAGGTTCCAGCCATTCTCTTGCTGTTCAACAACGGCACTTTCGGATGGATCAAGGGCCTGCATCGCCTGAAAGGCCATAACCAGTGCTTCGGCGTCGACTTTACGCCTCCGCGCGGACAGGCCATCGCCGAAGCCTTCGATGTGAAAGCCTGGACCGCGACGAACTCAGAGGAACTCGACGCGGCGCTGGCCAAAGCCTTCGCCTACACCGACGGGCCGTGCCTGATCGACATCCACGTCGAATCGATCGCGGACCGGGTGCCGCCGGTTTACTCATGGCTGACGAAGCGCGGCAAAGACCCGCTCAGCGTCGAGGCCGAGGACGTGCGCTACTTCTGAACAGGCAGGCACGCATCGAGGCGGCGGCGCGGCCGCCTCACTCGACGGCCTTGCATTCCATCCTGACGCGCTCGCCCGGCTGGTTCGTCGTCTGGCAGGACACCTTGGCAGGGAGCAGCGGCGCGCTCTCCTGCGGAACTGTCGCGCGGACCGGCCCCGCCGAAACCGGCACAGTCCGGGCCGTCGACAGCCTTGCGGTCTGCTGAGGCCGGTGCCGTTCGACCGGCCGGCGCAGTTCCTTCAGCTGGATGGCGGGCTCGGAGAGCGGCACGGCTACAACCTCCTGCCGGGCGGGAGGCGTGTCGGCGATCACCAGAGGCGGCGCCTGCTCAGGCGTCGGCTTCCACGGCGTCCAGGAACTCAGCCGCGCAAAGGCTTCGACCGTCGGCTTGGTCAAGCTTTCCGCCGTCGGCATGGACTGCATGCAGCCCGATAGCGCGATCCCTGTCAGGCACAGGGCAGTCCGGTTCGAAATCGACAGCATGATCGCCCCATCTTGCTGTGGTTTTTGTTTTGCATCGGCGTTTTCCGACTTTTCGGGCCGATGCTCACGGAACATGACTGGCGGCACTATCGACCGATGCACCGCTCTGGGTCAACCGCAGGCTGCCGGAACAGTCTGCGGTCCGGCCTCGATCTCAGGCTGCCTTCTTGCGTTCGGCGATGCGGGCGAGATCGGTGAGCAGGCGGCGCGTCGCCTTCAGCCGCTGCTCGACAGTCTCGAAATCGTCGATGAAGACGACGCGCATGTCGGGGCGCACCTTCGCCAGCGTGCCGATCTTGGCGACATAGGAGACGAGGCCTTCCGGATTGGCGAATTCGTTGTTGCGGAAGGCGACGATGATGCCCTTCGGCCCGGCCTCGACCTTCTCGACATTGGCGCGCTTGCAGAGCGCCTTGATCGCGACGATCTCCAGCAACTGGTTGACCTCCTCCGGCAGCGGGCCGAAGCGATCGACCAATTCGGCGCCGAAGGATTGCAATTCGGCATCGTCGTCCATGGTCGAGAGGCGCTTGTAGAGCGTCAGCCTGAGCGTCAGGTCGGCGACATAATGCTCGGGGATCATGACGGGCGCGCCGACCTGGATCGCCGGCGACCATTGCGTCTCGGTCTCGAACTCGATGCCGGCCTTGAGCGCCGCCACAGCCTCCTCCAGCATCTGCTGGTAGAGCTCGTAGCCGACTTCCTTGATATGGCCGGACTGCTCGTCGCCGAGGAGATTGCCGGCGCCTCGGATGTCGAGGTCGTGGCTGGCGAGCTGGAAGCCGGCGCCGAGCGTATCGAGCGATTGCAGAACTTTAAGCCGCTTGTCGGCCTGCTCGGTCAGCTTGCGGTTGGCCGGCACGGTGAAGAGCGCATAGGCACGCGTCTTCGAGCGGCCGACGCGGCCGCGGAGCTGATAGAGCTGGGCGAGGCCGAACATGTCGGCGCGGTGGACGATCAGCGTGTTCGCGGTCGGAATGTCGAGGCCCGACTCGACGATCGTGGTCGAAAGCAGGATGTCGTACTGGCCGTCATAGAAGGCCGTCATCACGTCTTCCAGCGTGCCGGCCGCCATCTGGCCATGGGCGATGCCGACCTTGCATTCCGGCACCTGCTTGTCGAGGAAATCCCTGACCTCGGCGATGTCCTCGATGCGCGGCACGACATAGAAGCTGCGCCCGCCCCGGTAGCGCTCGCGCAGCAGCGCCTCGCGCACGATCAGCGGATCGAAGGGGGTGACGAAGGTGCGCACCGCCAGGCGATCGACCGGCGGCGTCGCGATGATCGAGAGCTCGCGCACCCCGGTCATGGCGAGCTGGAGCGTGCGCGGGATAGGCGTCGCGGTCAGCGTCAGCATGTGCACCTCGGCGCGCATTTCCTTCAGCTTCTCCTTATGGGCGACGCCGAAATGCTGCTCCTCGTCGACGATGACGAGGCCGAGATCCTTGAAGTCGACGCCCTTGCCGAGCAGCGCATGGGTGCCGACGACGATGTCCATCGTGCCGTCGCGGGCGCCCTGCTTCACCGCCTTGAGATCGGCCGAACCGACGAAGCGCGAGGCCTGCCCGACATTGACAGGTAAGCCGGCAAAACGATCCGCGAAGTTGCGGTAATGCTGACGCGCCAGCAGCGTTGTCGGCACCACGACCGCGACCTGCTTGCCGTTGAGCGCGGTCGCGAAAGCGGCCCGCAGTGCGACCTCGGTCTTGCCGAAGCCGACATCGCCGCAGACGAGCCGGTCCATCGGGCGCCCGGCCGCGAGATCGTCGAGCACTGCATCGATGGTGTTCTGCTGGTCTTCCGTCTCCTCAAAGGGGAAGCGGGCGACGAATTCGTCGTAGAGCCCATCCGGTGGCACGAGGCGCGGCGCGTCCTTGAGCGCGCGCGCCGCCGCGATCTGGATGAGCTTGCCCGCCATCTCGCGGATGCGCTGCTTGAGCTTGGCCTTGCGCGCCTGCCAACCGCCGCCGCCGAGCCGGTCGAGCTGGACCTCCGTGTCCTCGGAGCCGTAGCGGGACAGAAGCTCGATGTTTTCGACCGGCAAAAACAGCTTGGAATCGCCGGCGTAATGGATCTCCAGGCAATCATGGGGAGCGCCGGCGGCCGTGATCGACTGCAGGCCGATGAAGCGGCCGATGCCGTGATCGACATGGACGACGAGATCGCCCGGCACGAGCGACGACAGCTCCGCGATGAAATCCTGCGGTCGCTTGGTCTTGCGGCGCGGACGCACGAGGCGGTCGCCGAGAATGTCCTGCTCACCGATGACGGCAAGGCGCCCGGCCTCGAAACCGCTCTCGAAACCCCAGACCGCGAGCGCGACCGTGCCGGGCTTGAGATCGAAGGCCGCGCGCAGCGAGCCGGTCATCTGGACGCTCTTCAGGCCGTGGTCTTCGAGCACATGCGCGAGGCGTTCGCGCGAGCCTTCCGACCAGGCGGCGAGGATGACGCGCTTGCCATCGGCCTCCAGGGCCTTCACATGAGCGACGGCCGCCTCGAAGACGCTCCCGGACTCGCCGGCTCGCTCGGCAGCGAAGCTGCGGCCCTGCTTGCCGCCGAGATCGAGGATGAGCTTGCCTTCGCTGTCGGGCAGCTGAAACGGCGTGAGCGTCGCGACGCCCGCGGCATCGACGACGCCGCGCCATTCGGCTGGCGAAAGATAGAGCGCGTCGGGGAGCAGCGGCTTGTAGGGGATGCCGCCCGCCCCGCCCTGGTCGAGCGCAGCCTTGCGGGCGTCGTAATAGTCCTTGATCAGGCTGATGCGCTCGCCGACCGCGTCCTCGGCCTGATGGTCGAGCACAACAGGCACGTCCGGCAGATAGGTGAAGAGCGTGTCGAGCTTTTCCGCCAGCAGCGGCAGCCAGTGCTCCAGACCAGCCGGGCGGCGGCCTTCGCTGACGGCCTCATAGAGGGTATCGTCGCGGCCGGGCGTGCCGAATGTGGAAATATAGGACTGGCGAAAGCGACGGATGCTCTCGCTCGTCATCTGCGCTTCGGACATCGGCACGAGGTCGAGTCCGCGCAATTGCCCGGTGGTGCGCTGCGTCTCCGGATCGAAGGTGCGGATCGATTCCAGCGTATCGCCGAAGAARTCGAGSCGGATCGGCGCCGGCATGCCCGGCGGGAACAGGTCGACGATGCCGCCGCGCACGGCGAATTCGCCGGTCTCGCGGACGGTCGAAGTGCGCAGATAGCCGTTGATGTCGAGCCAGCGCGCCAGCTCCTCGATATCGACCATGTTGCCCGGCGCCGCCGAGAAGCTCTCGGACGCGACCTTGCCGAAAGCCGGTACGCGCTGGAGCGCGGCGTTGACCGTTGTCAGCAGCAGGCGCGGCCGGTCACCCGACTTGGTCTTGGCCAGGCGCGACAGCGTCGTCATCCGGTGCGCGACGATGGCCGGCGCCGGGGAAACACGGTCATAGGGCTGGCAGTCCCAGGCCGGGAAGCTCATCACCTCGAGATCGGGCGCGACGAATTGCAGTGCATTCTCAAGCACCTGCTGGCGTTGGCCGTCGCGGGCGACGAAGACGAGCATCGCTGCCCCCTCGGCCTTCTTCGCCCGGGCGCGGGTGAGATCGGCGAGGACGACGGCGTCGAATCCATCGGGCACGCCGGCGAGCGTCGGCTTGTCGCCGCGGTTCAGCGCATCGAGCAGGCGGTCGAGCTGCGGCTTGGCGAGTCGTAGTTTTCCGGCACGGCGATCTCGCCGGTGATCCAGCCGAGCAGGTCGCGATCCAGCACCTCGATCAGCCGCTCGAACTCGTCGAGCTCGGCCTCGCTGAAGCCGGCGATCGCCTCGTCGGCGAAGCGGCCCATGATCAGGTCCGTCTCGCGCATGCCGCGATGCCAGGCGCGGAACAGGATCTTGCGGCGGCGCGGGTCGAGATCGGCGCTGGAACGGGTCGAGCCGGACATGGGAACCTCGGCAAGAAAAGATCAGGTCCGAAAACCTGGGGGATGGCGCAATGACGAACGGGCCGGCCCCGTCGCAGAGCCTGCCTTAGCGCGTTATATAACGACCCAACCCGGCGAAGTCAGCGGCCAAGCGGCCGCGATCTTCGCGCTCCTGACATATCGCTGAGACGTCTTGCGCCCTTCGATCCTCGATCCTCTCTTCGCTTCCGCCACGACGCTCTCCGGCGTCGGGCCGAAGCTCGGCAAGGTTCTGGACCGTTTCCTCGGTGACGAGACGAGGTCCGCGCGCGTCGTCGACCTGATGTTCCACCTGCCGACCGGGGCGGTCGACCGCCGRCCGAGCCCTTCGATTGCCGAAGCCCCGATCGGCGATATCGCGACCTTTGCGGCCCGCGTCAGCGAGCACCGCCCTGCCCCGGCCGGTAAGAAGGCGCCCTATCGCATCATCGTCGAGGATGAGACCGGCGACGTCACGCTCGTCTTCTTCCACGCCGATTCACGCCATCTCGCCCAGACTCTTCCGGTTGGCGCCTACCGCATCATCTCGGGCAAGCTCGAACTCTGGGAAGGCATGCGCCAGATGGTGCATCCCGAGCGCATCCTCGATCCTAAGCTCGCCGCGACGCTCCCTGCCTTCGAGCCGGTCTATCCGCTGACCGAGGGCATCGGCGCGCGCGTCATGATGCGCATCGCCCAGGCGGCCGCCGAGCGCTGCCCCGAGATGCCGGAATGGCAGGATGCCGGCTTCCTGGCCAAAAGCGATTTTCTCTCCTTCCATGCAGCGATCGAAGCCCTGCATCACCCTGCCGACCGCAAGGCCGCCGAGGGCGATACCGTCGCGCGTCGGCGCATTGGCTATGACGAATTGCTGGCGAGCCAGATCGCGCTYGCTTTGGTGCGCCGSCAGCAGAAGAAGATCGCCGGACGCGCCACCACCGGGGATGGCGGCCTGCGCTTCCGCATCCAGTCCGCCCTGCCCTTCGAATTGACCGAGGGCCAGCGCAAGGCGATCGCTGACATTCATTCCGATATGGCCAAGCCGGAGCGGATGCTGCGGTTGCTGCAAGGCGATGTCGGCTCCGGCAAGACCGTGGTGGCATTGATGGCGATGGCTGCCGCCGCCGAAGCCGGCCGGCAATCGGTGCTGATGGCACCGACCGAGATCCTCGCCCGCCAGCATGCCGAGAGGCTGGCGCCGCTGGCGGAGCAAGCCGGGCTGAAGCTCGCCTTGCTGACCGGACGCGAGAAGGGCGCCGGCCGCCGGCAGGTGCTCGAAGGGCTGGCGGATGGCAGCATCGACATCGCCGTCGGCACCCATGCCTTGTTCCAGGAGGGCGTCGCCTTCCATGATCTCGCCTTGGCTGTCGTCGACGAGCAGCACCGCTTCGGCGTGCATCAGCGCCTACTGCTCGGCTCCAAGGGCGAGGCGGTCGATGTGCTGGTGATGACCGCGACGCCGATCCCGCGAACGCTCTCCCTGACCTGGTTCGGCGACATGGACATTTCGATCCTGTCGGAGAAGCCGGCGGGCCGAAAGCCGATCGTCACCCGCGCCATCTCCTCGGAGCGTTACGACGAGGTCGTCGGCGCGATCGGCCGCGCCGTCGAGAACGGCCAGCAGGTCTACTGGGTCTGCCCGCTGGTGCAGGAATCCGACACGCTCGACGTTGCCGCCGCGCAGGAGCGCTACGAGGCGCTGCGCGAAATCTTCGGCGACAAGGTCGGTTTGCTGCACGGCCAGATGCCCGGCCGCGAGAAGGACGCCGCCATGGCTGCCTTCGTCGCCGGGCAGACCCGCATCCTCGTTTCGACCACGGTGATCGAGGTCGGCGTCGACGTGCCCAATGCCAGCGTGATGGTGATCGAGCATGCCGAGCGCTTCGGTCTCGCCCAGCTTCATCAGCTCCGCGGGCGGATCGGGCGTGGCTCCGCCGCCTCGACCTGCCTGCTGCTCTACAAGGGGCCGCTCGGGCCGATCGCCGAGGCTCGATTGACGATCATGCGCGAGACCGAGGACGGCTTCCGTATTGCGGAAGAGGATCTGCGCCTGCGCGGCGAAGGCGAGGTGCTCGGCACGAAGCAATCCGGCTCGCCCGACTGGCGCATCGCCCGGCCGGAAACGGATGGTGACCTGCTCGCGGCGGCGCGCGATGATGCACGCCTCCTGATCGAACGCGACCCGCATCTGGAGACGCCGCGCGGCCAGGCGATCCGGGTGCTGCTCTATCTGTTCGAGCGCGACGTCGCGATCCGTTTGCTCAGGGCCGGCTGAGCCCGGAGCAATCCCGATCAAGCGGGCCGGTTGCGCTCGCGTCAGTGTTCGGCCGCTTCGTGGAGGGACCATGGACCCGGTCAAGACAGCCATCTGGTGCATCGAGAGCCGCTTCGCCTCCGAGCTTTCGCTCGACGAGATCGCGGAGGTCAGCGGCGTCTCGCGCTTCCATCTCTGCCGTGCCTTCGGGGCGTCCACCGGGCGCTCCGTCATGCGCTATGTGCGCGAGCGGCGATTGACGGAAGCGGCGCGGCAACTGGCTGACGGCGCGCCCGACATCCTCTCGGTCGCGCTGAGCTGGGGCTATGGCTCGCATGAAGCCTTCACCCGCGCCTTCCGCGAGCAGTTCGGCATGACGCCGGAGGCCCTGCGCGCGAGGCGCGATCTCTCCATCCTTCGCCTTTCGGAGCCCCTTCCCATGCAGGCAGAAACATCCATCACGTTGCCCGAACCCCGGATCGAACAAGGCAAGCCCATGCTGATCGCCGGGCTCGGCGGCTCGTTCTCCGTCGGCAAGGTCGAAGGCATTCCTGCGCTCTGGCAGCGCTTCGCTCTGCATATCGGCCATGTGCCGGGCCAGCTAGGCTACACGACCTATGGCGTCAGCCTGAACTGCGACGACAACGGCAATTTCGACTATATCGCCGGCGTCGCGGTTTCGGATTTCGACAATCTGCCGGCAGAATTCGCCCGCACCCGCGTCCCGGCCCAGATCTATGCGATCTTCGAGCACCGTGGCCATGTCACCGCGATCAAGCAGACCTATGAGGCGATCTGGCGCGACTGGCTGCCGAAATCCGGCCGCAAGCCCGCCGACGGCCCGACGCTCGAGCGCATGGACCAGCGTTTCGATCCGGCAACCGGCAATGGCGTACTCGAAATCTGGCTGGCGCTTCAGCCCTGATCAGACGATCGAGCCCGGCTTCGGCGCGAGCTTCGGCGCCGCCTCCCCCGGCTGGATCAGCCCGGCCGACATGATGAGCTTGGCGCCGTCCTCGATCGAGATCGACAGTTCCACGATCTCGCGGCGCGGCAGATAGAAGAAGAAGCCCGTCGTCGGGTTCGGCGTGCAAGGCAGGAAGACGCCGATCTGCTGATCGCCATCCGGCAGGCGGTCGGCGATCTCCGGCGCGGCCTCCTGCGCGATGAAGACGATCGACCACATGCCCGGTTGCGGGAACTGCACCATGCCGACCGTGCGGAACGAGGTGCCCGACTGGGAGAAGATGGTCTCGAAGACCTGCTTGACTCCCTTGTAGAGGCCGCGAACCACCGGCATGCGGCCGAGGATCGATTCCCCGGCGCTGATCAGCGAGCGACCGACGAGATTGGCGGTCAGGAAGCCGAGCAGCGTCAGCCCGACCAGCGCGATGACGAGGCCGAATCCGGGAATCGGATAGGGCAGATAGGTATCGGGCAGGTAGGAGTTCGGAATGAGCGGCTTCACCAGCCCGTCGATGAAGTTGATGAACCACCAGGTCACCGAAGCCGTGATGGCGAGCGGCGCCGCGATGACCAGCCCCGTCAGGAAATAGCGGCGCAGGCGCGTGCCCAGCGTCGGGCGCGTCAATTCGGTCGGCAGGACGAGGCGTGGATCAGGCGGGCCGGCGGTCATRGTCGCGTTCTTGGTCCTCTCGCGTTCTCGTCACGCGAACCGGCATCCACTTCGCTTGAAAATGCTGTGGCAACGATGCGCTCTCCGGTCGCCTTGCCGGCACCGGTCGGCGCCGCGATATGGCATGATAGGCGAGACCGCGGCATCCGCCAGTACCCGCCCTTCCGGCCGCAAGCAAGGATCGAGCCCGTGCCGAACGACAATCAGCCGCCACGCCGCCTGACGCGGCCCGTGCTGATCGCCGCGGGCTGGCTCTTCACGGTGCTCGGCGTGATCGGGCTGGTCTTGCCGGTCATGCCCGGAACCGTCTTCCTGATCCTGGCAGCCTGGTGCTTCTCGCGCTCATCGCCGCGCTTCGAGGCCTGGCTCACTGGGCATCCGAAGCTCGGGCCGCATGTGCTGCGCTGGCGCGAGACGGGAGCCATCGCGCGGCGGGCTAAACTCCTCGCCTGCGGCTCGATGGCGGCGAGCTTCCTGCTGCTGACGCTGACCTCGGCGCCGCCGATCGCGCTGGCGACGACGGCGCTTTGTCTGATCGCCTCCGGCGCCTATGTGGCGAGCCGGCCGGAGCGCTGAGCGCCCCGGCCGCACGCTCACTCCACCGTGACGGATTTCGCCAGGTTGCGCGGCTGGTCGACGTCCTTGCCCATGRAAACCGCTGTCTGATAGGCGATCATCTGGATCGGCAGGGCGTAGACGATCGGCGCGAAGGTGGGGTCCATATCCGGCATCACGATCGTCGCCTCGGGCTCGATGCCGCATTCGGCAGCGCCCTTGGCATCGGTGATCAGGATGATACGCCCGCCGCGCGCCGCGACCTCCTGCATGTTGGAGGCTGTCTTCTCGAAGAGCGCATCGTGAGGCGCGACGACGATGACCGGCATATCCTCGTCGATCAGCGCGATCGGCCCGTGCTTGAGCTCGCCCGCCGCATAACCTTCGGCGTGGATGTAGCTGATTTCCTTCAGCTTTAGCGCGCCTTCGAGTGCCAGAGGGAAGCTGGTGCCGCGGCCGAGATAGAGCACGTCCTTAGCCTTGGAGAGCTCGCGGGCGAGTTTTTCGATCTCGGGCTCCAGTTCCAGCGCCTTGGCGATCAGGCCGGGCAGCGCGATCAGGTGCTGCACATGGACAGCTTCCTCTTCGGCCGAGAGCGTGCCGCGGGCCCGCGCTGCAGCGAGCGCGAGCGAGGCGAAAACCGCAAGCTGGCAGACGAAGGCCTTGGTCGAGGCGACGCCGATCTCGGGGCCGGCGAGCGTTTGCGCGACCGCGTCGCTTTCGCGCGCGATGGTCGAGGTCGGAACGTTGACGACCGAGAGAATGGCCTGCCCGTTCTGGCGGGCGTAGCGCAGCCCGGCGAGCGTATCTGCGGTTTCGCCGGACTGCGAGATGAACAGCGCCAGGCCCTGCTCCGGCAGCGGCGCCTCGCGATAACGGAATTCCGAGGCGACATCGATCTCGACCGGCAGGCGTGCCAGCTTCTCGAACCAGTATTTCGCAATGAGGCCAGCATAATAGGAGGTGCCGCAGGCGCTGATCGTCAGTCGCGAGAGGCCCTTCCAGTCGATCTTGTCGCCGAAGGGCAGACGCACCTTGCCGGCAACCATGTCGAGATACTGCGTCAGCGTGTGGCCGACGACCTCCGGCTGCTCGTAGATCTCCTTGGCCATGAAATGGCGGTGATTGCCCTTCTCGACCAGGAAGGCGCCGGCGGCGACGCGCTGGGCGCGGCGTTCCACCTGCGTGTTGCTCTTGTCGTAGAAGGTCGCGCCACGACGGTGGAGCACGACCCAGTCGCCCTCTTCCAGAT
>NZ_JBFRDQ010000200.1:0-7190 GCF_052113865.1 Allobosea sp. TAB14
GGAGAAGGCCTTCAGCCATCTCGCCGGCCAGTTCGCCGACCGCATCCGCACGCTCCCGACCATCCTCGCCAACGATGCACTGGTAGGGGAGGAGGCCAAGCTCGCCATCCGCCTCGACGCCTATACGGCCAAGACCATGGGCGTGCTGCGCATCGCCTTCATCAATGCCGGGCTGATCGACTTCTTCGCCTCGCTCTCGATCGCGATGCTCGCCGTCTTCCTCGGCCTCGGCCATCTCGGGCTCGCCACGATTCCCGGCTTTTCCGGTCTCGAACTCTGGCAGAGCCTCTTCATCCTGATGATCGCGCCGGACTATTTCGCGCCCTTCCGCCGCTTTTCCGAGCAGTACCACGCCAAGGCCGAGGGGCTCGCCGCCGCGGCCGCGCTCGACCAGCTGCTCGACGCCGAACATGCTCTCACGCCGGCCCTGCCGGCGGTCGAGCGGGCATTGTCGGAAATGACGATGCCGCCCAGCGGCCTCCTCGTCGTCTCCGGTCCGAGCGGGGCCGGCAAATCGACCTTGCTGCGCCGGCTCGCCGGCATCGAGGCGGGGCCGACGCCTTCGCCATGGACAATGCCGCAGGGCTGCGTCTGGATCGCGACTGACAGCTTCGTCGCGACCGGCACCTTGGCCGAGGCCATCGGCAACGGGCTCGACGCGCCCTGCCCGACCCGCCAGCGCGAGGCTGCAGCCTGCATCGGCCTGCTTGACGACGCCTTACTGCCCGGCGGCCTAGTGGCCCGTATCGGCGAGGGCGGCGCCAATCTCTCCGGCGGCCAGAGACTGCGGATTGCGCTCGCCCGCGCGCTCGTCAGCCAGCGCACGGTCATCGCCGACGAGCCGACCGCCAAGCTCGACCCGGCGACGGCCGATGCGGTGCGCCGCGCCCTGCTCGACATGGCGAACAGCCGGCTCGTCATCGTCGCGAGCCACGACCCCGAGCTGATCGCGCTGGCCGATCGGCGCATCGCGCTCGATGCGACCGCCTCTCTGGAGGAAGCGGCATGACGGACAACGCGGCAACGCGCGGCGCCGCCGCTCGCAAGCTGTGGCGCTATGCCGGGATGCTTGCCGCCGCGGCGCTGCTATGCGGTGTCCTGCTGGGCGGGCTGTCGGCCTGGTTCCTCGGCTCGGTCGCCATTGCGGGGCTCACAAGCGCCGCCTACAGCTTCAATTTCCATATCCCCGGAGCCCTGGTGCGCCTCTTCGCGGTCGGCCGGACGGCGGCACGCTACGGCGAGCGCCTCGCCGGCCACCACGCGGCGCTGGCGGATCAGACGACGCATCGGGTCGGATTGTTCGAGGCGATGGCCGCGGCCCCGGCCGTGCGCGGTGCCGGCTGGCAGCTCGCCGATCAGGCGCGTCTCGCCGACTATCTCGACGATGTCGAGGATCTCGACTTCGCCCGGCTGCGGGCCGATCTCCCGGCCCTTCTCCTCGCCGCCGGCCTGATCGGCGCCTTGATCGCGACCGCTTTCGTCGCGCCGCTGGCTCTCACCCCCATCATCGCGCTGCTCTGCGCGCTCGGCGCCATGGCGCAGCAGCTCGCGCGAGCCGGTGCCACCTCATGGGCGCAAACCCGCCTGTTACGGCGCCAGGCCGCGCAGCAATTCGGGGCGGCCCTGACCTCGGCCGTCCCGCTGCAAGCGGAAAAAGCCTGGGCCGGCCGCTGCGCCGATGCGCTCGGCCGCTTCTCGCAAGCCGAGGAAGCCCAGCGCGCCCTGCGGCTCGCTCAGGCCGGCCTCGATGCGCTGGCCTCGCTGCTTGGCCCCGTCGCCGGCGTCAGCATCTTCGCCGCGGCCTGGTTCGCCGGCGCGCGGGGCGAGGCTCTGCTGATCCCGGCCTTCCTCGCCTTTTCCTGGGTCGCGCTCGCCGAGACGGCGCAAGGCCCCTCGCGCATGGTCGTCGCCGCCTTGCGCCGCCGGGCCGCGAAGGCGGAGATCGAGCGCTGGATCGGCACAGCGACGCAACCGGCGCACTCTCCGACACGGTCACCGGCAGGGCTCACAGCCCTCCACACGTCGATGCAGCGCCGCGCCCCGGACGGGCGCCCGCTCGGCGCCAGGCTCACGCTCGCGCTGACGGCCGGTCGGCCGACGATCCTCACCGGCGCGAGCGGTGCCGGCAAGACCAGCCTGCTCAAGCAGATCGCCGGCTGGATCGGGCAGGACAGCATGGAGAGCGAGACCGGCCCGCTATCGGCCGAGGACCGGCGCAGGATGGCGATGTTCTGCCCGCATGACGCCGCGATCCTCACGGACACGGTGCGGGCCAATCTCTTCGCGCCCGCCCTCCCCGACGAAGAGCTCTGGCAGGCGCTCGAAGCTGTGGAGATGGCCGATCGCATCGATGCCGCCGGCGGTCTGGACGGCTGGATCGCGCAGGACATGCTCTCGCTCGGCGAGGCGCAGCGGCTCAACCTCGCCCGCGCCTGGCTCTCGACGAAGCCGCTGATCCTGCTCGACGAGCCGACCGAGCATCTGCGCGCCGATCAGGGGCAGCGCATCCTGGCACGCCTCGTCGAGCGTCTTGATGACAGCATCGTCGTGATGTCGAGCCATGGCGCAGCCGACCTGCCGGGTAGCGTCGCGATCCGGCTCTGACGGCGCCGTCAGCAGAAATCGAAATCGACGCCCTCGTCCGCTTGCAGCACATGGCTGTCATAGAGCTTGTCGTAGCCGCGCCGTTCGACCTCGACCGCAGGCGGCCGTGCCGCGCGCCGCGCCGCCAGCTCCGCCTCATCGACCAGCAGGTCGAGCCGCCTCTCGGAAACGCTGAGCCTGATCCGGTCGCCATTGCGCACCAGCGCGAGCGGCCCGCCAACAGCCGCTTCCGGCGCGACATGCAGGACGATGGCGCCATAGGCGGTGCCGGACATGCGCGCATCGGAAATACGGACCATGTCCTTGACGCCGCGCGCCGCGAGCTTGCGCGGAATCGGCAGATAGCCGGCTTCCGGCATCGCCGCGCTGCTGCGCGGCCCCGCATTCTGCAGCACCAGCACGTCATCGGGCTCGACATCGAGGTCGGGATCGTCGATCCGGGCCGCGAGATCCTCCAGCGAGGCGAAGACGACGGCGCGGCCTTCATGCTCCAGCAGGCGCTTCTCGGCCGCCGCCCGCTTCACGATCGCGCCGCGCGGCGCCAGCGTCCCGAAAACCGCGACGAGGCCGCCATCGGGGTCGACCGGTTCGGAACGCGACCGGATGACGCCGCGATCGAGCGCCTCGACCAACGGCGCATCGATGAGCTCGCCCAGCGTCTTGCCGGTCACGCTCAGCGCATCGAGATGCAGCAGGTCGCGCAATTCGCGCAGGACCGCCGGCACGCCGCCGGCCGCGAAGAAGTCCTCCATGTAATTGGCGCCGACCGGCTTCAGATTGACCAGCACCGGCGTCTCGTCCGAGAGCCGGTTGAGGCGGTCGAGGTCGACCTTGACCCCGGCGCGCCGCGCGACGGCGGTCAGATGGATGACGGCGTTGGTCGAGCCCGAGATCGCCAGCAGCACCCGCCAGGCATTCTCGATCGCCTTTTCGGTGACGATCTGGCGCGGCCGCAGCGTCTGGGTGCCGATCAGTTCCACCGCCCGCCGGCCGCTCTCCTCGGCGCAGCGCAGCCGGTCGGCATGAACGGCCGGGATCGCCGCCGAGCGCGGCAGCGCCAGCCCCAGGGTCTCGGCGATGCAGGCCATCGTGCTGGCCGTTCCCATCACCGCGCAAGTGCCCGCGGTGGTGGCGAGCCGCCCCTCGACGGCCTCGATCTCGGCGGCGTCGATCTCGCTGGCGCGGTAGCGCGCCCAGAAGCGGCGGCAATCGGTGCAGGCGCCCAGGCGCTCGCCGCGATGGCGCCCGGTCGACATCGGCCCGCCGACGAGCTGCACCGTCGGCACATTGGCGGAGAGCGCCGCCATGAGCTGCGCCGGCACGGTCTTGTCGCAGCCGCCCATCAGCACCACGGCGTCGATCGGCTGGGCGCGGATCATCTCCTCGGTGTCCATCGCCATCAAATTGCGGAATTTGAGGCTGGTCGGATTGAGGAAGACCTCGCCCAGCGAGATCGTCGGGAATTCCAGCGGAAGCCCGCCCGCCATCAGCACGCCGCGCTTCACCGCCTCCAGCAATTCCGGGAAGTGGCGGTGGCAGTTGTTGAAGCCGCTATAGGTGTTGGCGATGCCGACGATCGGCCGCGCCAGCGCCTCGTCGGAATAGCCCATCGAGCGCGCGAAGGAGCGTCGCAGATAGGCCGCGAAATCCGGGTCGCCGTAATTGGTGAGGCCGCCGGCGATGCCGCGCCCCTTCGCTTGCCCATCGCCCATGCGTTCCTCCCGAAAATTTTGTCGCGACGGTCAGAGCGCCAATCCGCGCTCCCGCAGCGCTGCGCGCAGATCGATCGGCTCGACGAAATGCACCGTCCGCATGCCGACACCGTCGGCGGCGGCGATGTTCTTGGCGCTGTCGTCGACGAAGATGCAGTCGCCGGCAGCGAGGCCGTAGCGCTCCAGCAGCACGTGGAAGATCGCCGGGTCCGGCTTGATCAGCCGCTCATGCGCCGAGACCACGACCCCGTCGAAGGATTGCAGGAAGGGGAAGCGGATCAGGCTCTCCGCCCATTTCTCACGCGAGAAATTGGTGATGGCGTAGACCTTGTCACCGCGCGCCTTCAGCTCCTTCAGCGTCGCGACGCTGTCCTCGATGATGCCGGGTACGGTCTCATGCCAGCGCTCGTCATAGGCCCTGATCTCGCGCTCCCATTCCGGGTGCTCAGCCACCAGCAACGCCACCGCCTCTTCCCAGGAGCGGCCGCGATCCTGCTCGATGTTCCAGGCGGCGGTGCAGACATTCTGCATGAACCAGTCGAGCCGCTCCGGATCGGGAATCAGGTCCCGGTAGAGCAGGCGCGGATCCCACCGGATCAGCACGTTGCCCACATCGAAAACCACCGTCGGGGAAGCTGCTGCCATGATCTCCATCCGCTCATCCGCCCCCGCCGGGGACAGAAGGCCCGGCACGAAGCATCGCGCCGGAGGGTGGAGCGGCACCGGCTGCCGCGTCAACCGGGCGATATGCCGTTCACCTCAGAGCGCGAGAAAAACCCGCGCGACCTGCGCAAGCGCCTCCTCGGCATCGGCGCAGCGCACCGCGCCTTCGACCGCCGGCGCCCCATCGAGCAGGAAGACCGGCCGCTTGAACTGAAGCGCGAAGGCGATTTCCGACAGGGTGCCGTAGCCGCCGCCGATAGCGACGAGACAGAAGGCCGCCCGCGCGATCAACGCATTGCGCGCCACGCCGATGCCGGTCGCCAATGGCACGGTGACGTAGGGATTGGCCGCCGCCGGCTCATCGTCAGGCAGCAAACCGATCGACAATCCTCCGGCGCCCTCGACGCCGCGGCAGACCGCCTCCATCACGCCCGAGCGGCCGCCGCAGAGCACCGTGACGCCGTGCCCGGCGAGCAGGGCGCCCATATGCTCGGCCATGGCGGCCTGCGATGCGGTCGGCGTCCGCGTCCCGATCACCGCGACGGGGACACGCACGGCCTTGCCGCTCTCCCGCTGCAGCCAGCGCAGAGCCTCGGTGGGAGAGATCGCCACATCGTCGGAAACCTCGGCCCCGGCACCCCAGATGCGGGCCGCCGGATCGAAGCAGCGCCCGGTCCCGTCGTGCAAAACGCGGCGGCCGGCATCGAGGCGTAGTGGCTTGCCCGGCTCCATCCGCGTCAGGCCGACTTCTCCTGGCCGAACTCGGAGATGCCGCCATGCCTGGCCGACCAGCTCGCCGGGTCGTTCAGGAAGCTCTCGACCTCGGCCAGCACCTTCGGCTCGAAATGGCCGCTCTCCTTGGCGACCGCGAGCACGTCCCACCAGGTCGTCAGATAATGCAGGTTCACGCCGATCTCGGCCATGAGCTCGCGGCTCTTCGGGAAGATGTCGTAGTAGAACAGCACGAAGCAATGATCGACGACGGCGCCGGCATCGCGCAGCGCCTGGCAGAAATTGACCTTGCTGCGCCCGTCCGTCGCGAGATCTTCGACCAGCAACGTGCGCGCGCCGACCACGACCTCGCCCTCGATCTGAGCATTGCGCCCGAAGCCCTTCGGCTTCTTGCGGACGTATTGCATCGGCAGCATCAGCCGCTCGGCGATCCAGGCGGCGAAGGGAATGCCGGCGGTCTCGCCACCGGCGATATTGTCGATCGATTCGTAGCCGATATCGCGCACGATGGTCGAGGCGGCGAAATCCATCAGCGCCGAGCGCAGGCGCGGATAGGAGATGATCTTGCGCGAGTCGGTATAGACCGGGCTTGCCCAGCCGGAGGTGAAGACGAAGGGCTTGTCCTTGTAGAAATGGACCGCATTGATTTCGAGGAACATCTTGGCCGCTTCGCGCGCGAGGACCGACCGGTCGGCGGCGGTGAACAGATTGGCCATGGCGTCGATTTCTCCGGTCTGAGCGCCATCGTTCGCCGCGCGCGGCGTGAGACGAGGCACCTGTCAAGTTCGCAAACGGCCCCTTCTGTTCCTTCGCGGCGGGAGGGTCAATAGCCGGCCGGCGGGTTTTCGACAGCGCTGCGCATGGCCATTCCAGAGTGGGAGGCTTCAGCCAGCCGCGTTATCGAGGCTGGCGAATCCCTTGCCTTCGGCCGCGAGGCGCTTGAGCAGCGGTGCCGGCTCCAACGCCTTGTCGCCGCTCTCGGCCGCCTGGGCTTCCAACCGCTTGGCGATCGCGTCGAGCCCGACGCCGTCGGCCCAGTACATCGGCCCGCCGCGCCAGGCCGGCCAGTTGTAGCCGTTGATCCAGACGACATCGATGTCGCCCGGCCGCGCCGCAATGCCCTCTTCGAGGATACGCGCGCCCTCGTTCACCATCGGGTCGAGCAGCCGTGCCAGGATCTCCGCCTGCGAGAAGGCCCGGCGCGTCACGCCCTGCTCGGCCGAGATGCGCTGGATCAGCGCCTCGACCTCCGGGCAGCGCTGGCCGGCGCGCGCGCTCTGCGGGTAGAGATAATAGCCGCGCCCGGTCTTCTGCCCGAACCAGCCGGCCTCGCAGATCGCATCCGCGACGGGAGCCTTCAGGCCCCGCGCCTTGCGCGAGCGCCAGCCGATATCGTTGCCGGCGAGATCGGCCATGGCGAAGGGGCCCATCTTGAAGCCGAAATCGACCAGCGCCTGGTCGACCTCGTAGGGCAACGCG
>NZ_JBFRDQ010000201.1:0-10540 GCF_052113865.1 Allobosea sp. TAB14
GGATGGGGCTGACCAAGGCGGAGCGGGACGATGCTGAAAGGGCGCGGGCTGCTTTCGCTCTGGAACGGGGTCGATCCGGACCGGCGCGCGGAATACGATCTCTGGCATACGCGAGAGCATGTTCCCGAACGGCTCGCCATCCCCGGCATGCTGCGCGCCCGCCGCTATCATCGCGGCGAGGGGCCGTTGCCGGAATTCCTGACGCTCTACGAGCTCGGAGACAACGCGGTGCTGGCGAGCGCTCCCTATCGGAAGCTGTTGGAAACCCCGACGCCGTGGTCGCGCAGCATGCGCCCTTCCTTCCGCGGGTTCTTCCGTGTGGGCCATCTTGCGGTACTGAGCCGCGGCGGCGGCGTCGGCAGCGCTCTGATGGCGACGACCTTCGCGGATGTCTCAGCCACTGAGGGCGCTTGGGACGCGATCGCGGACCATGTCCTGCGCGAGACGGTGGCGAGCGCGGTCCATGTCCTGCAGAAGGACCCGGCGGTCGCGCCCGTGCCGTTCACGGTGCCGGCGGCCGGCGTTGCCGCTTATGCCGATGGCGGGGCGATCATGATCGAATGCTACGACCGGAACCGGCTCGCGGATATCGCCGGCGTGCTCGAGCCTGTGCTCGACGCGCAGGAGCTGGCGCCGGGGCGGGCGGGCTGGACCGCCTACGACCTTGCCTATCTGCTCGACAGGGAGGAGCTTCCCCGCGTCGTTGCCTTGTCCCGACCGGAGGCCTGAGCCTCACCGGAGGGAATTCCCTTGGGATGGCGGGCGATTGCGTGCAGCAGCATGCGTTGCAGATGCTGCGCCGGGCGGGGCAGCGGTACGCCGTCGCGCGCGATGATGCCGACCGTGCGCCGGATCGATGGCGCGGTGATCGGCAGGATGCGCAGGTTCGGGCTCGGCGGGATCGCCAGGCGCGGCAGCACGGTGACGGCAATGCCGTTGGCGACGAAGCAGACCGCCATGTTGACGCGCTGGACCTCATAGGCCCAGTCGAGCCTCTCGCCGAAGGTGCCGAGGCTTTCGCTCAGCATGAAGCCGTGGCTCGTCGTGGTGGCGACGCGGGCCAGCGGATAGCCGACGAGATCTGCCCAGGTCAGCGCCTCGCGTTCCGCCAGCGGATGGCTGGCGGGCACCGCCGCGACGAAATCCTCCTCGAACAGGGCGCGGGACTTCTGGGTCCAGAGCTGCGCGCCGAGGATGGTCAGGGCGAACTGGGCCTCGCCCGAGGAGACGCGCTCGCGCAAAGCCGCGGCCGGTTCGTCGAAGACCGTCACCGAGACATGCGGGTAGCGCTGGCGGAATTCGCGCAGGACGTCCGGCAGGAAATGCTCGCCGAGCGAGCCGAGGCAGCCGACCGAGACCTTCTCCTGCGACTGCCGGCCCTCGCGCTTGAGATTGTCGTAGAGATTGCTGAGCCGCAGCAGCGCGTCGCGCGCCTCCGGGAAGAACGCCTGTCCCGCTCGCGTCAAGGCGAGGCTGCGCGTCGTGCGCTGGAACAGCGTGACGCCGACATCCTCCTCGAGCTTGCGGATGCGGTGGCTGAGTGCCGTCTGCGACAGGCGCATCGCTTCGGCGGCGCGCCGGAAGCTGCCGAATTCGGCAATCTGGATGAAAGCCTCGAGCCCGGCGACGTCCATCATGTGGCTCCCGATTGAGCAATATTGCTCATGAATAGGCCTCCCAAATTCATTTGAACAGCGTTGTTCGGCTTGACTATCCTCCTTGCAAGAAACTGCCGCCGAGCCTCCCTCACGCCCCAAGCGGGTGCGGAAAGGCCCGGCCTCGAAGCCCGAGGAAACGCATCATGGGTTCGATGGAAGGCGAGGGAGGACGGCTGTTCTTCCGCTCCGAGACCTTCGATACGGAAAAATTCGAGCGCCGCAGGCTCTCGAACAAGACGATCACAGAGCCGGCGCGCGAACTGCCTGTTCATACCGAATGCGACGTGCTGGTCGTCGGCGGCGGGCCTGCCGGCACGGCGGCTGCCGTTGCCGCCGCCCGGCGCGGAGCCGATGTGGTGCTGCTGGAGCGCTACAACCATCTTGGCGGCCTTTCGACCGGCGGCCTCGTCATCTGGATCGACCGGATGAGCGACTGGCAGGGCCGGCACGTCATTCGCGGTTTCGCCGAGGAATTGCTGTCACGCCTGACCCGCGACAAGATCGCTGGGCCGGAGCCGCAGGAATGGGGCTCGCATGACCCGGAGCGCGTCGCCTATTGGGGGCAGCGCAACGCGGCGTTCAACAACACCGTCACTCATGCGCCGACGCTGGATCCGGAATGGCTCAAGGCGGAATCGCTGGCCATGGTGCTGGAGGCCGGCGTGCATCCGATCTTCCATGCCTGGGGTGCGAGTCCGCTGATGGAAGGGCGGCGCGTCGCCGGTTGCACCTTCGAGAGCAAGGAGGGCCGGCGCGCGATCCTCGCCCGGGTGACGATCGACGCGACGGGCGATGGCGATCTCTATGCCGGCGCCGGCTCCGGCTTCGACACCGAGGTCGATATCCGCGACATCCATGGCTGCATGAACACCTCCTGGCTGTTTGCGGGCGTCGACATGAAGGTCTTCCTGCGCTTCCGGGCCGAGACGCCGGAGCAGTTCTCGCAATTCATGGCGCGCGGTCGCGAGGCGATGCGCTTCTTCGACAAGCCCTCGGTTTCGTGGCGGGACGACATCGCCGTCTTCATGGGGCCGCGTCTCGCCGGCTATTCGGCGCTGAAGGTCGAGGACCTCTCCGAGGTCGAGATCAGGAGCCACCAGCTGATGCTGGAGCATCTCGCCTTCTACCGCGCCCATGCCCCGGGCTTTTCGGACGCCTTCATCATGTTGTCGGCGCCGCAGCTCGGCGTCCGGCACGGCCGGCGCCTCAAGGGGCTGGGCAAGCTCACCCGCGAGAACTGGGATGGCAGCACGGCGCCGGACGAGATCGGCGTCTCGCCCTCGCTCGCACCGAAATTCGCGAACATCTCGGTTCCCTACGGTTCCATCGTGCCGCGCGAGATCGACGGTCTGCTGGCGCCTGGCCGGCATCTCTCCTGCGATGCCACCAGCCATTCTTTCATGCGCGAGATCCCGCAATGCTGGCTGACCGGCCATGCGGCGGGCGTCGCCGCCGCCATCGCCGCCGACCGGGGCGTGACGCCGGCGCAGGTGCCGATCGCGGAATTGCAGGCGGGCCTTACAGCTCAGGGAGCCTATCTCAGCGCGGTGTCGGAGCTTGTAAGCTAGGAGACGACGGCCTTCCGCCGCTCAGGATGGTTGACGAAAGCGGATGAGCGGGCCGAAGAAGCCCGCAGACGTGACACGAACGGGAAGGCGGCAGGCAGCCGTCCCCAAAGGGAGGAACGGATGTTCGAAGGTTTTGCTCGCTGGCGTAGCGCCTGCGTCGCCATGGTCTTTGGTTTCGCCGGCTCGCCGGCCTTGGCCCAGGCACCCGCGCCGAAGCCGCTCGACCCGCCCCAATCCGTGCGTGTCGCCTATGTCCCGATCATGAAGTTCGCCACCGCCTATGTTGCGGAGTCGCGCGGGCTCTTCAAGAAATACGGGCTCAACGTCCAGCTCGACAGCGTCAAATCCGGCACCGAGGCGATCGCCTTCCTCGACAAGGGCTCCGTCGATGTCGGCGGCATCTCGATCGTCGCCTCGCTCTGGTCGGCGTGGAATCGCGGCCTCGATATCCGCGTGATCGCGCCGGGCGGGCTCGATCCGATGACCGACGGCCCGACCAAGCTGATCGTCCGCAAGGACCTGCTCGATTCCGGCGCGGTGAAGTCGGTCGCCGACCTCAAGGGCAAGCGCATCGCGGCGGCCGGCGGGCCGGGCAGCGGCGGCGAGTATTTTGTCAGCAAGGCGCTGGAGAGCGCCAAGCTGACCTTGCGCGACGCGCAGCTCCTGAATGTCGGCAATGCCGACATGCCGGCGGCGATGGAAGCGAAGTCGGTCGATGCGGTGCTGACCTCCTCGCCCTATTCCGACCAGATCCTGAAGGCGGGCACCGGCAAGCTCCTGATGCAGGACATCACGCCCGGCCTGATGACGGTCGCCTTCGTCGCCTCGGGCAAGTTCATCAAGGACCGGCCGGAGGTGGCCGAACGCTTCGTGCTGGCGATGACGGAAGCCGCGCGGCTGATGCAGGGCGCCGACTTCCTCGCCCAGCCCAATATGGACGGCTACCTGAAATATACCGCCTCGACGCCCGAGGCGATCAAGAACGGCGGCTCGGTGATCTTCGATCCCAATATGGCGATCCCCACCGACGGCCTCGCCGATATCGAGCGCGTGCACCGTGAGAACGGTCGCACCGAATACGACAAGCCGCTCGACATGGCGAAGGTGATCGATGGCCGTTTCGTCGCCAAGGCCGTCGAGATTCTCGGCAAGGCCGCTCCGGCCAAGTGAGGCGGCCGGGCCGGCTCGTGCCGGCCCGTTTGAACCGCGGTTCTCGGACAGGATCGATGCAACAACAACGAGCCCGGAGGGTCGGCCGATGAATGCCGCCGCCATGCAGGCCATCGCCGCGCCGAAGATCGGCGCGCGCAATGTCAGCAAACACTATCCCACGGCCGACGGCACCATGGTCGCGCTGGAGGATTTCTCCCTCGACGTGGCCGACGGCGAATTCGTCTGCATCGTCGGCCCCTCTGGCTGCGGCAAGTCGACCTTCCTGCGGATGGTGGCGGGGCTGGAATCGATCTCGCTGGGCTCGATCGACATCCGTCCCGGCCAGGAGAGGGCTAAGCCGCTCAACAGCGTCGTCTTCCAGGAATACGCGATCTTTCCCTGGAAGACGCTGATCGAGAACGTCGCCTTCGGCCCGCAGATGCGCGGTATCGGTCGCAAGGAACGGCTCGACACCGCGCGCTACTGGCTCGACCGCGTGGGCCTGGGCAAGTTTTCCGAGTACTACCCGCACCAGATCTCGGGCGGCATGAAGCAGCGGGTCAGCATCATCCGGGCGCTTGCCAACGATCCCGAGGTGCTGCTGATGGACGAGCCGCTCGGCGCGCTCGATGCCCAGACTCGCGTCGTCATCCAAGAGGAGCTGCTGCGGATCTGGGAAGAGACCCGGAAGACCGTGCTCTACATCACCCATAGCCTCGACGAGGCCGTGCTGCTCGGCGACCGCGTCATCCTGATGAGTGCCCAGCCCGGCCGGCACCTCGCCACCTTCAAGATCGACCTGCCGCGCCCGCGCACCATCGCGATGCAGAACTCGCCGCGCTTTGCCGAATACCGGGCCGAGATCTGGGAGAAGCTCAGCGCCGAGGTGACGCGCGCCATGGAGGCACGGCCATGACGATCGCATCCACCGAAGGCATCACGGCGAGTGACGACCGGACGCCTGTGAAGGGCTCTCCGGCGGCCAACAACGATGCGCGCGCCATCCTTCTCCTGCTCGCCGCAGGCGTGGCGCTCAATGCCGCGCTCGCGATCGTCGGGCTGTGGAGCGATTTTGCCTGGCCGGCGATCGGGGCGAGCTTCGTCCTGTTGGTGCTGGCTTGCGAGCGTATCGGCCGGCTGGTGCCGGTGAAGGGCAGGTGCGCCTATGAGCGCACGCTGGCGCTGGGCTTTCCGCTCCTCGTCCTGGTGCTCTGGGAGCTCGCTGCCGATAGCGGCTTCATCAACCCGACCTGGTTCCCGCCGCCGAGCCGGATCGGTTCGGCGCTCTGGGACCTGAGCACCCGCTACGATCGCTTCTCCGGCACGACCCTGCTCGGCCGGCCCTGGTTGATGCCGGAAGCCTTCAATAGCGAGGGCTGGGCCGGCGTCTGGAAGCTGGTGGCCGAGAGCCATGTCTTCGCGACGGTGGCGCGCGTCCTCGTCGGCTTCGTGCTCGGCGCCATTCCGGGCGTTTTGCTCGGTGTGGTCATGGGCCTGAACCAGACGGTCAGGCTGATGCTCGATACGACGCTCTCGGCGATCTATGTGCTGCCCAAGATCGCGATCTTCCCGATCGTGATGCTGATGTTCGCCGACCCCTTCGGTGAGGCGCCGAAGATCCTCGTGGTGGCGCTGTCCGTCTTCATCCTGATGGCGATCAACACGATGGCGGCGGTGCGCGGCATCGACAAGGTCTACCTGATGGCGGGCAAGAACTACGGCGCCAAGGGCTGGTCGATGCTGCGCCACGTGATCCTGCCCGGCGCCATGCCGGTGATCTTCTCCGGCCTGCGCATCGCGCTGGGCACGGCGATGATCGTGATCATCTCGGTCGAGTTCGTCCGCGCCAAGCAGGGCGTCGGCTACATGACCTTCTATTACTGGGAGGTCCTCAACCCCGA
Organism: Allobosea sp. TAB14; assembly: GCF_052113865.1. Lineage (NCBI taxonomy): Bacteria > Pseudomonadati > Pseudomonadota > Alphaproteobacteria > Hyphomicrobiales > Alloboseaceae > Allobosea > Allobosea sp. TAB14. The sequence continues at coordinate 6,280 of NZ_JBFRDQ010000201.1, forward strand.
GAAGATGTATGCCGGCCTCGTCGTCGTCATGATCCTCGGCGTGCTGCTGACCTATGCACTGCAATGGCTGCAGCGCCGGCTCATGCCCTGGCAGCAGAAATAAGAGGTACGGCGATGAAGCTTGCTCTTGTCACCGGCGGTGCTGGCGCCGTCGGGGCCGCCGCCGCGCGGATGCTGGCCGAGGACGGTTTTCGCGTCGTGCTGGCGGATCGCGCCCTCGAACGGACGCAAGCGATCTGCGACGAGATCTGCCGCAATGGCGGCGAAGCCGTCGCCGAGCCTGTCGATCTGCTGGAGGAGGGGGCTTCGCAACGCCTGATCGACAGCGTGGCGGAGCGCTTCGGGCGGCTCGACTGCCTCGTCAACAATGCCGGCATGACCGGAGCTCCGCGCATCGGCAGCGTCGAGCTGTCGGTCTGGAACGCGGTGCTCGCGCTCAACCTGACCGTGCCGATGCTGCTCGCCCAGGCGGCGCAGCCCTTGATGAAGGGGAGCGGCGGCGGCAGCATCGTCAATGTCGCCTCGCGGGTCTATCTCGCCGGCACCGGCGTCGCCTATACCTCCAGCAAATCGGGGCTAATCGGTCTCACCCGCGTGCTCGCCGTGCAGCTCGGCCCCGACAATATCCGCGTCAACGCGGTGGCGCCGAGCTTCCTCAACACCCCCTTCAACGACAAGATCGTGAAGGAGAACACGGGGCTGGCCGCTTCCTTCCGCAAGATGTCGCCGCTTGGCCGGCTCGGGACTGCCGAGGATGTCGCCGGCGCGATCGCCTTTCTGGCCTCGCCGCGTGCGAATTTCATCACGGGCGACGTCATCCATGTCTGCGGCGGCACGCAGCTCGCGCCGCAGCCTGCCTCGGCGGGCGCCGACGACGCCAGTCATAACCAGACGGAGTCGGAGGAGCATTCGTCTATGACAAGCGCGGCCATGGCCTCTCGGACGTACCACCGGGGCCTTATGCGATTGCCGACTTCACCGATGATCTGATCGGGCTTGCCGACCATATCGGGCTTGAGCGCTTCGCTCTGGTCGGCCTCTCGATCGGCGGGCTGATCGGCCAGGATCTGGCGGTGCGCGCGCCGGAGCGTCTTGCGGCGCTGGTGCTGGCCGATACCGCCGCGAAGGTCGGCACGGCCGAAAGCTGGAATGCGCGTATCGATGCCGTCCGCAAGGGCGGGCTTGCCGCCATCGCCGATCCCGTCATGGAGCGCTGGTTCACTCCTGCCTTCCATGCCGAGCGGCCGGATGATCTCGCCGGCTGGCGCAATGCGCTGCTCCGCCAGCCTGCCGATGGCTATATCGCGACCTGCCAGGCGCTGAGCCAGGCCGATCTGACCGCCGCCATCGGCGCGATCACGGTGCCGACGCTGGCCGTGGCCGGCGATGGCGATCTCTCGACGCCGCCCGATCTGGTGCGGGCGATGGCGCAGCGGATTCCGGGCGCGGGCTTCGCGCTGATCGAGGGTTGCGGACACATTCCCCCGGTCGAGCAGCCCGCCCGGCTACTCGCGCTGGTGACCGGACATCTGGAGAAGCACGGACGTGGCTGACGTATCGGATCGTTTCAAACAGGGCATGGCGACCCGCCGCAAAGTGCTCGGCGAGCGCTATGTCGACGCCGCCGTCGCCAATACCGACGCCTTCACCGAAGACTTCCAGACGCTGATCACGGAAAGCGCCTGGGGTACGGTCTGGTCGGGCGACAGGATCAGCAAGCGCGAGCGCTCGATGCTGACCATCGCTCTGCTCGCCGCGCTCGGCCACCATGACGAGGTCGCGATGCATGTCCGGGCCACGCGCAATACCGGCGCCAGCATGGACGACATCAAGGAAGCGCTGCTGCATGTGGCGATCTATGCCGGCGTGCCGGCTGCCAATCACGCTTTCAAGATCGCCAAGGCGGTCTATGCGGAGATGGAGAACGAGAAGGCGGGCTGAGCCCGGCTGCYACGCTCCGGCCGTTCGGTGAGCAGCAGCTTGGGCGTGGCAAAGCCTTGAATTGAGCAAGATCAAGAACAGTGGGCCGATCTCGTCGCAATCTGGCTTTCAGCTTGACGAGACAGGCTCCGACGGAGGGAGGCGCCGCAAATGCGCAACGAGAATTCGAGCCATCAGGGCGGTTCGTTCTACCAGCGTGATCGAAGCTGGCATCCGCCGGCCTTTACGCCGGACTACAAGACCTCGGTGCTGCGTTCGCCGAAGAACGCGCTGCTGTCGCTCGGCAATACGCTCTCCGAGATGACCGGGCCGGTCTTCGGCCACAACATGCTCGGGCCGCTCGATAACGACCTGATCCTCAACTACGTCCAGACCGGCGAGCCGATCGGCCCGCGCATCATCGTGCACGGCCAGGTGCTGGATGAGGATGCGAGGCCGGTGCGCGGCGCGCTGGTCGAGTTCTGGCAGGCCAATGCCGGCGGCCGCTACCGCCACAAGAAGGAAAGCTATCTCGCCGCCATCGACCCGAATTTCGGCGGCTGCGGGCGCACCATCACCGATGACGAGGGCCGCTATTGGTTCCGCACCATCAAGCCCGGCCCCTATCCCTGGCCGAACGGGGTCAATGATTGGCGCCCGGCGCACATCCATTTCTCGGTTTTCGGCCATGCCTTTGCGCAGCGCTTGATCACCCAGATGTATTTCGAGGGCGACCCGATGATCTGGCAGTGCCCGATCGTGATGGGCATCCCGAGCCGCGAGGCGGTGGAGCAACTCGTCGCAGGGCTCGACCGCGAGGCGACCTTGCCGATGGACACGATGGCCTACAAATTCGATATCGTGCTGCGTGGCCGGCGCTCGACCCTGTTCGAGAACCGGATGGAGGGGAACTGATGGTCCAGTCTCTGCGCCGTCTCAAGGAAAGCCCGTCGCAGACGGCGGGCCCCTACATCCATATCGGCGCGACGCCGAACTTCTCCGGCATCGAGGGCATCTTTCCGCATGATCTCGGCTCGCTGCCGCTGTCGCCGGAGGTGAAGGGTGAGCGCATCGTCGTCACCGGCCGCATCTTCGACGGGACGGGGTCGCCAATCAAGGACGCGCTGATCGAGATCTGGCAGGCCGATGCGCAGGGGCTCTATCCCGGCCCCGGCGAGCGCCGGGGCGAGGCCGATCCGCATTTTCCCGGCTGGTTCCGCCAGCCGCTCGACGGCAACACCGGCGTCTATCGCTTCGAGACGATCAAGCCGGGCATCGTCCCCTATTTCGACGGTCGCCCGATGGCGCCGCACATCACCTTCTGGATTGTGGCGCGCGGCATCAATATCGGCCTGCATACGCGGCTCTATTTCGGCGACGAGGACAAGGCCAATGCGGCCGACCCGCTGCTCGCCCGCATCGAGCACCGCGTGCGCGTGCCGACGCTGATCGCAACGCGCGGCGACGAGGACGGCAAGCCGGTCTACACCTTCGACATCCGCCTGCAGGGCGAGAACGAGACGGTCTTCTTCGATATCTGAGGGCGGCTTCCGGCCGTCCTCCCGACCCGAACAGACAGCAAGCAGAGCAACGACGACATGAGCGAAGCCTTCATCTGTGCCTATGTCCGCACGCCCATCGGTCGTTTCGGCGGGTCGCTATCCTCGGTGCGGGCGGACGATCTCGGTGCGGTGCCGCTGAAGGCCCTGGTCGAGCGTCATGCGGGCGTCGATTTCGCTGCCGTTGACGATGTGATCTTCGGCTGCGCCAACCAGGCGGGCGAGGACAACCGTAATGTCGCGCGCATGTCGTTGCTGCTTGCGGGCCTGCCCAAGGAGGTGCCGGGCACGACGATGAACCGGCTCTGCGGCTCGGGCATGGACGCCGTCATCACCGCGGCCCGCGCGATCAAGGCAGGCGAGGCCGAATTGATGATCGCGGGTGGCGTCGAGAGCATGTCGCGCGCCCCCTTCGTGTTGCCCAAGGCCGACAGCGCCTTCTCGCGCCATGCCGAGATCCATGACACCACTATCGGCTGGCGCTTCATCAACCCGTTGATGAAGGCACAGTACGGCGTTGATTCCATGCCGGAAACCGGCGAGAACGTCGCGGCCGATTGCAACATCAGCCGCGCCGATCAGGATGCCTTCGCTGTCCGTTCGCAGCAGAAGGCCGTGGCCGCGCAGCAGAACGGCCGGCTTGCCAAGGAGATCGTCGCGGTTTCGATCCCGCAGCGGAAGGGCGACCCCATCCGCGTCGAGATCGACGAGCATCCGCGCGGCGACACCACGCTGGAGAAGCTCGCCAAGCTGCCGACGCCCTTCCGCAAGGAAGGCGGCAC
>NZ_JBFRDQ010000202.1:0-8071 GCF_052113865.1 Allobosea sp. TAB14
GTCCCCGCAGTGTCGCCTCGGCAGTATCGGATATTGCCCACTGGCCGGCGCCGACCTGATCGGCGAGGCTGAGGGATTCCAGCTTGCGCAGGCGCCCGACCTTCAGCGCATGGAATTCATCAGGTTGGCGGTCGGGGTGCGGGGCGAGATCGATGATGCCGGATTTTCCGCCATCGCGTACAAGCTGACGGTCGAGTTGCGTCCAGCGCTCGGCCTCGATCTGACGTTCAAGGGAGCGGCGGATATCCAGATCGGTGCGCGGGCCGAGTTCCTGGGTGATGAGGTCACGCGCGCGGTCGCGCATGCCTTCCTTGATGTAGTCGCGGGAGATGACGAGGTTCTCGCCATCGTCGCGGACTCCGCGCACGATCAGATGGACATGGGGATGCTCGGTGTTCCAGTGATCGACGGCGACCCAATCGAGCCTCGTGCCGAGATCCTTTTCCATCTGGCCGACGAGATCGCGGGTGAAGTTCTTGAGGTCGGCCATCTCCAGCGCGTCGTCGGGTGAGACGATGAAACGGAAATGATGACGGTCATCCTCGCAGCGCTCGGCGAAATCCTTGGGATCGGCATCCTCGGTGCCAGGACCGAACAGCCTGGCCTTCTCCCCGTCGCGGGTGACGCCTTCGCGGCGCAGATAGCCGAGATGGGCGCCGAGCTTGCCGCGCCGAGTCGCGTGGCGAATGAAGCGGCTCTTGATGACGGCGCCGCGCGAGCGTGCGGTGATGAGGCGGTTGGCCTGCACGGACGCGCGCTGTCCCCTGCCGAAGCGCGAGCGATTGTTCGGCCCGATCTTGCCCTTACGTGAGACGGAGCCGCCCGCCTTCTGGGCGGCAGCCAGAGCCTGCGAGATGAAAGGGCGGGTGCGCTGTGCGCCAGACGAGCGGATGCGGCCTGGCCGGATGCGGAAATCGTCGTCGCTGCTCATGAGCGAAGCCCCGCACATCGCATCAAGATGCGGAAATCATTCAAAAAGCGGTAAAGCCGCGAGGAGCGCCAATCAGGCGCACCTCGCGAGATCGCCTCATAATTCCTTGAAAAACCACAACCGAACAGAAGGGCACATCGCGCCCCTTTATCCTGCCATCGTTCGGTTGTGCTTCCTCGCTCCCCCTGCCATCCCGCCCATCCTGACCGGAATCTCGCCACGCTGCGCCATACCGCGAAAAGCCTCATTGCGGGTCTCCTGCATCTGACCGGGCGACGAACAGGCCGCCCGACCGTGGCGCCATGCCCGAAACCACGCGCGCCGGAGTTGCTGTCCGGCTGTCATTCGGGCGCGTTTCGGATGCGGCCGGATCAACCGCCGATGCACCATCCATGCGACCGATGAAGAGCGGCGCGCGCGTCCAGGTTCGTGGATCGGCGGCAGCGACGACGACAGCGCCGGGGGCGGCGGGAGTGATTTCGCGTGCACCGACAAGGGGAGCGAGCGTAGCGACATAGGCGCGGGTTTCAGCCGGCAGGGGGCGGCCTGCGAGGTATTCCTCGTAGCGACCGGGACCGGCATTATAGGCAGCCAGAAAGCCGGGCGAACCGTAGCGGTCGTGCATCTCTCGCAGGTAAGCCGTGCCCGCGAGGATGTTGTCGCGCGGGTCGTAAGGATCGGTGCCGAGCCGATAGCGGGCGCGAAGTTCGGCCCATGTGTCGGGCATGACCTGCATCAGGCCCATCGCGCCGGCTGACGATATGGCCTGCACATCACCGGCGCTTTCGACGCGGCGCACGGCGCGTATCCAGTGTTCGGGAATGCCGAACCGCAGCGAAGCTTCGGTGACGAAGGCGGCATGTGGATCAGCGACGGACAGTCGCGTCACCGYCACGCTCTGCGCTTGGGTAACGACGGGCGGCGCAACGGTGAGAAGAAGGCCGGAAAGGAGAAGGAGGGGGATGCGTCGGACGGCGGGAAGCCGTCCGATCGCAGTAATGATGGCGGGCTTTGTGTGGGAGAGCGGCATCGGTCAATCCCGCTCGCCGCGCTTGGGCTGGCGGTTCCAGTACAGCGACCATGAAGTATCGTCGTCGCCATTCCGGAACAGGTTGGCGCGGAATGGCTGAGCGAGAACGGGATCGTCGATCAGCAGGGAGAGGTAGTCTCCCGCCTTGTCGCCTGTGCGCTTCCATGCGGCTCCGATCTCGGGTGCGCCGTCGTCTCCACCGTGAAGAACGCGATAGTCGGGCGCGTTCTCGGCATCCGATGGTTCTGCCGGAACGATGGTGAGTTCACGGTAGAGGGTTAGCGTGTGGATGCGCCCGGAAAAGCCCGTGTCCTCGCGGGTGAATTGACCGATCTGTGGCATGGGTGGTTCCTTTCTGTTGCGGTGATGAGAGGACTGGCGAGCGGTGTGCCCGCCGTCGGCGGGGCGTTCACCGCGTTGACGCGCGCCATTCGAAGCGACCTTCGCCGTCATTGTCGGTCCACAGGGGAACCGCGCGGCCGATGATCGATGCTGACGGGATCGGCCCGAAATACCGGCCATCGAGGCTGTCCCGAACTTCCCAATTCATCAGGAAGATTTCGCCGTCGACGATGCGGCGGCAGCCCTGCCAGACCGGCAGCGGCCGACCGATCCGGTCGCGCACGAGGGCATCGCCCATCTCGATCCCGTCGACCGTGACAGTGAGGCTGGTGCGGCAGACCGTCTGTCCTGGCAGGCCGAGGACGCGCTTCAGCAATGGCGTGCCGCGGGGCAGGTAGCCGCTGTCAGCAAGGAAGGCCGCGATCGGTTCCGGTGCATCGACGGCGACCAGATCGGTCACGTCGAGATGGTCGGCCGACCGCACGGTGTAAAAGCCGATCGGCGCACTGGCGCTGGCGTTCCAGATCAGCTTCGGCGCGATGGATACGAACGACAGGCCCGCGACGGCTAAGACGGAGAAATACGTCGTCATGACGTAGCCGAAGCGGGTCATGGTGCGGTCCTCCGGCGCAGCAGGAACGCCCGATGTTGTTCGGCGGTGTAGGCGCGCGGCTCATGTCCTGCGGTCAGCCGGTTGTGAACATGCCGCCAATGGTCGGGCGAGACGTCGACCGGATCGATACCCGTCGCCTCGATGGCGTCGATCAGGTGCAGTACCCGTTCGACCTTCGGCCAGCCGTCGATCCTGAGCAGGATTTCGCCGCCGGGGCGCACGAAGGGCAGCGTCTGGAACGGCTCGCCCGTGTCAACAGCACGCACGATGTCGATGCGCGAGATGATCGTGCCGTAGTCGTTCGACGCCCAGCGGACGAAGGCGAAGAGGCTGTTGGGCGCAAAGCCGACGACACGCCGCCTGCGGTCGAGGATCTGGTCGTAGCTCTGGCGACCGAACCTGATCCAGTGCTCGATCTTCTTCTCAACCCATGTCAGTTCGACGAGAGTGGTGAAAGGTGCGGGGCTGGCCGGTGACGGGCCGCCGCGCACGCGGGGAGCCGCGTTGCTGGTCATTTGGGGTCTCCTGACGGGGGTGGGAACTCGCGCGCGAGCAGATCGCGGAGCATGTCGGCGACGGTTACGCCGCGCTGGAAGGCCGCGATCTTGATGCGGCCGCGCAGGTCGGGCGTGACGTCGATTGTCAGCCGGGCGGTGAAGCCGCCGTCCTGCGCCGGCGCAATGGCTGGAGGTTCGGACGCCTTGATCCAGCTCTCGGGATCGGCGGGCCGGGCGGCGAAGCCGCGCCTTGGTGCAGGCTTGGTCATGACCTGCCTCCGTCGTGGAATGGCAGGGTCGTCATGGCGCGAGCCTCCCGACTTCGGTGGCGAACGCAGCGATCTCGCGGGCGGCCATGCTGTAGGTATCCGCCTCGAAAACCAGGCGGCCGGATTGCGCCCTGTCGGCGAAGGCGACGCGCTGGCCGATTGTTGCGGAAAGCACCGGCGGATCGTGATCGGCCAACTTCTCGGCAGTCTCGCGGGCGATGACGGTGCGCGCGGCGCAACGGTTCAGCACAAAGCGGGCGGCAAGCTCGGGCCGGTAAACGCGCGCCTCGGCGATCAGCGCCAGCATCTCGGCTGAAGCCCAGCCGTCAAACGGCGAGGGCTGCACAGGAATCAACACGAGGTCGGCCGCGAGCAGAGCCGAGCACATCAGCCCGGCGACACGCGGCGGACCATCGATGACGATGTGATCGGCGTTGCGGGCCAGCTCGGGGGCTTCACGGTGAAGGGTGTCGCGCGCCAGACCGACGATACTGAACAGGCGTGGCAGGCCTTCACGCGCCCGCTGCTGCGACCAGTCGAGCGACGAGCCTTGCGGGTCGGCATCGATCAGGGTGACGCGCTTGCCTTCGTTGGCCCATTGACCGGCGAGATGCAGCGCCAGCGTCGTCTTGCCGACGCCGCCTTTTTGATTGAGGAGCGCCACGATCATCGTGTGCCCCCGCTCTCGCGGCCGGTGCGCAAGCGGAGGATGTCTCCGATCTGCATCGGCCCGGCAGGTCCGTTAGGGCGCCCGCTGTCGCGGTTGTTCACAGCCCTATTTTCAAAAGAAGAGTTAGATTCTGAGTTAGACTCTAAGTTAAGGGTCGGAATCGCCGTTTCGGGCCAAAGGGTTAACTGCGATCCGTGCGTGCGAAGTCCCGATAGTGCTGCGTGTGAAGTCCCGATACCGTTTGCGTGCGAAGTCCCGAGTGCTTCCACATGGTTATCCACAGGGCCTGTGGATAACTCGGCGGGCAGGATTCTGAGCAGTTCGCGCCGGCCCTGTCGCTCGATGCGCAGGCGATAGCCGGGCAGCGGCTGGCGAATGGCAATGCGCCGAATCTGGAGCGCGAAGTCGGAGACGCGCACCAGGCTTCCGGATTTCTCATGGAGATGAGCGATCTCGAACGCCCAGCCGTTGGGCTGGCGGCCGGCGTGCTTGCGGGCGACCCGATAGAGCCAGCGCTCTATGCCGCCGGTCAGCCGGAAGTAGGCGGGATCGATCGCCAGGACCAATGTCCGGTCGATGACGCCGCGATAGAACCAGTCGGGCAGGACGAACTCCATGCCTTCCACTCGGCCGTCAGCGCGGGTCAGTTCCTCCCATTCGTTGATCCACGAAAACTGGTGCCGCCGCCAATGCTCACCGTGGCGGATCGTCGTGCGGATGGAGGTCGATTGCAGACGCGACAGCGCGCCCTTCAGCAGTCGGTAATCGCGGGCGCCGGTCTCGCGTCCCGTGGCCATCAGGAGCTGGTAGGGCGTGAAGCGCAGGAAGCGCGAGGTCTTGAGGCCGAGGTTCTCGGCTTCGACGATCTGGCTAGCGGCCCAGATCAGCACGTCGGCGTCCCAGATGGTCGCCATGCCGTGTTCCGGCACGGCGAAGACCTCGACGCGGACGTCGCCGGTTTCGTAGAGGATCGGCACGACACGCTTGGCCTTGGCCAGCGAGAAGAAGGGGCGTTCCATGAGATCGCGCTGGTCGCGCGGGCTGGCGTCGCCGGTGGCTACGATGAAGGGATCGAGCTTGCTCCGCTCGCTGGAGGTGATGAGGCGACGCCGTGACATATACGGCTCCTCAACGGTACGAACGCGCGCCGCGCTCGGGCGCATCGTCTTCGCGGCGTTTCGCGGGAAGGACCGAGCCGGACGGATCGGAGGTCGAGGTGACGGCGCCGCGGTTGGCCCAGGCCTGCAAGTCCTCAATCGAATAGACGACGCGGCCTCCAAGTTTCCGGTAGGCGGGGCCTGTGCCATAGGTCCGGTGTTTTTCCAGCGTCCGACCGGACAGGCTGAGGAAACGGGCAGCTTCAGGGGTGCGAAGGTAGCGCGGTGGTAAACCGGCGAGATTGGGGGACATGATCGGGCCTCCGTGGGGGTCGTTGGGGCCGCTGACTGTCAGCGGCGGACGAAGGCCAGGGTGGCGAAGTGCAACCGCGAGGGGGGAGTGCGAACTTAGGGGGGCCTAAAATCGCACACCCCGGATCGAGCGGCCGGTTACGAACGGCGGCGATGGCGCAGAAGTTTGCGGTAGTCGCTGTCGATCATGGCAAACCCGTCCTTGACGAGATCCATGGTTGCGTCGCGTAGCGCGGAGGTTTTCCAGGGCTCGGCCGCAACGCGCGCGACGCCGAAGATCACTTCGGCGATCTCGCGATAGTCGGCATGGTTCACCCGGCCATCGGCGGCGCGCAGCATGTTCTTCAGCCTGCGCCGTTGCTGCGAGGTCAAACGGGTATCGGTCGGAACGGGAAGGTGATGCAGATGACGCCAGAGCCGTATCAGCGCCTGAATGCGGTCGAGACCGTCGGCTCCGAGTGGCACCAGAGCGGCCAGAGGCCGATCGGGTGAAAGCTCTGCCTGGATGATTATCTGGATAGCGGGGGAAATCCCCTGATGGAGCAGATGAAGGCCTTCGGGGGTGGTGCGCCGTTTCGCCTCCGCCAGGTCGGCGAGGGTCTTGGCCGTCTCATCTGGCGACATTGTATCGAGGGCCAGGTGGAGGACGCTGGTGTCGATCTCTGGAAGCCAGAAGACGGTCTCGTCAGCACTGCTTAGGCTTGGCCGGGCGGCGAAATCGCAAACCCCACCGTTCCGCCAGCTTGGGCGGGAGAGGCTCGTCGAGCTTGGCGGTTTTAGACAGATTTGCGAAATCTTTTTGATAGTCGCTGTTGCGGCGCAAGCATTCCCATGCGAGATCGTCGATGCCGACTTCATCCATGAAGTCGTATTCTGGTGATCTGCGCCACCCTGTTGTTTCAGGTATCATGGCAGTTCTCCTGACTACTGAATTTACACACGTCAGGCGAGCATTGATTCCCGCGATTCGATTTTGTGGAAAGCCCAGGGTGGGACAACAGGTGTTGCCGCAGCGACAACACCAGATGTCAGTTCGGGCGGCCTCGGCGCAGTTGCCGATAGCCGTGTTCCGTCATCCAATGCGCCCGCGCCAGGTGGCTGTCATGGATCAGCCGAGCGCGTTCGGGTTCTCGCGCCGGATCGATACCAAACAGGATTTCGGCGGCTTCCTGCCAATCGGCGCCATCGGCCTCGGCATCGAGTAGCCGGACGTAGAGCTTGACGTGCTGGCGATCATATTCGGTCAGCGCGGCGCTTGAGGGTGGCTCATCGAGAAATGTGATCGTCGTCATCTGGAGCCTCCCCAGGAGCGGAGCGTCAATTGGAATCTGAGGCCTCCGAATAGCAGGGGGATTTGACACTGTGATGGCGGCCAGCTGGCAATCGCCGGGGTCGGTCGAACTCCAATGCTCTTCGTACCTGATCGCGGGTGCTTTCATGCACGCGCAGATCGTTAACTGACTCCATACGCTTGAGCGCGGTCAGCGATACGACGGCCTTCTCAGCGAGCGTCTCCTGGTTCCAACCCAGCAACGCACGTGCGGCCCGTGTCTGTCGGGCGGTGATCATGCATGATCACCTCCTACGGACTTTGGACGCACGCCACGAAAACGGCTATTATAGTCGTATTTTGCCTGCTTGGCGACCTCAAATCGGCGTTTCGCGCTCTCTTCGCTGAATTCGGAAGGCGACTGATTCGGTCGTCAGACGAGTGCGAGGACCCGCCGCGCGCGAAGCCGGGGGCTTCGTTTGGCCGAGACGGCCTTCGCCCCGTCATGGGGCGAAAGGATCGATTTCGTCGATGATGGTGGATTCGTCACCGTCGTACTCGGCGGTGGGCATCGCGCCCACGGTGCCGTCACCAGCCTGGAAGATGACGACGGAGACCATGAGGGTGGCGGCGAGGCTGACGGCGAAAGCGTGTGCGAGGGTGAAGGACATTGTTCTGGCTCCTGTCTTGGAGGCGGGGGACCATCCCCCGCGCGACAGGCGTCCGAAGTGTTTGTGTTGAGGCCGAGATCACCTTGCAGGCGAAGCCGCAGAGGCCGCACGCTTGCGTAGCGGACCCTTTACGGGTTGATCGCATTAGGCTTCGGCATGAACCAAGGAATTGCGTCTTCGAGCGGGGGTGGTATTTCGACCACAGGAGCCGGTGATGTCCTTCTGCTCAGATTGAAGTCTGTCACCGACACGCTGCTTATCAAGCGATCTGTCCTGAGCCTGACGGCAACCGTCGTCCTCCTGCGTTTAGGCAAACCGTTGGAGCGTGGTGACCATCTCTGCTTGTCCTCAACCTGCCATGAACATGAA
>NZ_JBFRDQ010000203.1:0-10344 GCF_052113865.1 Allobosea sp. TAB14
GGCCATTCCACCCGCCTTCGCCGATTGGGACCGGCCCAGCCTCGACAAGGGCATCGCCAAGCTCGAGCGCCGCACTGAGGGCCGGCTCGGCGTCGCGCTGATCGACCTGAAGGACCACAAGCTCTGGTCCTGGCGCGGAGCCGAGACCTTCCCGATGCAGAGCGTCTTCAAGCTGCCGCTGGCGGTAGCCGTGCTACAGCAGGTCGAGGCGGGGAAGTTCAAGCTCGACCAGCCGATCACCATCACCCGCAAGGATTTGTCGCTCTTCAACAGCCCGATCGCCCGGCAATTCAAGGGCGAGAGCGCGACCTACCCGGTGCGGGACTTGATCCGCCTTGCCGCCGGCCAGAGCGACAACACGGCCGCCGACCGGCTGATGCGCGAGATCGGCGGCCCGCAGGTGGTGACGAAGATGCTGCGCGACGGTGGCATCGAAGGCATGTCGATCGACCGCTACGAACGCCAGTTCCAGCCGGAGATCTACGGTCTCAAGGGCTTCGGCTGGAACGAGGTCGTCGACGAGCAGCGCTTCCGCGCCGATCTGCGCGCCCTGAACCCCGAATTGCGCATCGCGGCGCTGGCCGCCGCTCTGAAGGACAAGCGCGACGCCGCGACGCCGGAGGCGAGCGCGCGCTTCCTCGAGGGCTTCGCCGAAGGCAACTGGCTGCTGCGCAACCCCGCGCACACTGCCTTCCTGACCAAGGTCATCAGCGAATCGAAGATCGGCACCGGCCGCCTCAAGGCCGGGCTGCCGCCGGGCTCCGTCCTCGCTCATCGCACCGGGCTCGGTCTGACCACGGACGGCATCAACCACGCCACCAACGACATCGGCATCGCGACGCTGCCGGACGGGCGGCGCTTCGTCATCGTCACCTATCTTGCCGGCTCGCGCGCCGATGCCCCGAAGCGGGAAGCCGCACTCGCCGAGGCGGCGCGGCTGGCGGTTTCAGCCTTGCGTTGAGAACCGCTGTTTTTGGCGAGCCCGCGCTTGTATCGCCGGAGATTCTCTCTCATTCTCAATAACGAGGGAGAGGCTGACATGTCTGACGCAGTCTTCAAGGGCGGCAGGTCGGAGTTTATGTCGTTTCCGGGCAGTATCTGCCTCAACGACAACACAATACTCGGCATGTGGTACTGGGATGTAAAACAGGATCGGCTCTACGCCGATGCACGATTCGCCGCGCTGTTTTCTGTCGATCCCGAGGAAGCGATCCGCGGCGCGCCGGTCGACGCCTATGTCAACGGCATCCATTCCGAGGATCGCGAGCGCGTCGCGCGGGAAGTCGCGCACTGCACGAGGGCCGGCATCGATTTCAGCAGCCAATACCGCGTCTCGACGGCCGAGGGCGAGCGGCTCATTGCGGCGTTCGCACGCTGCCACCGCATGGCGGATGGCAGCGCCACGCATTATGTCGGGATCGCGCTCGACATCACGGAGACGGTCGGCACGGAGACGCCGACCGCAAACGTCGCCGACCATGTCATGCAGGCTTACCGCGTCGCGAAGGACGCTGGCGACGAGGAACTCAAAAGCGAGCTGAAGAACCTGTTGGTGCGGATCGGCAGGCGCCTGTCGCGGGAAGCCAGCCCCATGGACGCCCGATGAAAGGCCACGCGGCGGCTTGAGCCTTGTCGAGCGAGGTGGACACCGGCTCGCGTGAAGAAAATCCGATAAAACAAGGAGATAGAGCGTTTTCGCAGAAAGGCGGAAATGCTCTATCGCCCCAACCGCTCGGCGATGAAGATGCCGCCGAGCACCAGCGCGAGCGCGACCGCATGGTAGAGGCCGAAAGGCTCGCCGATGATCGCCACGGCGAGAATCGGCGCGAAGACCGGCACGAGATTGACGAAGACGCCGGCCCGGCCGGGCCCGATCAGCTCGACCGCGCGCAGGAAGGCGAGCTGCGACAGGAGCGAGGGGCCGATCACGACGAAAGCGAGGATGAGCCAGCCCTTCGGCGTCGGCGCGTAGTACTGGCCGAGCGCGATCTCGGCCGCGAGCAGCGGCAGCGAGATCACGCAGGCGAAGCAGGCGACCGCGGTGAAGAAGACCAGCCCCGGCATCGGAGGCCGATTGCGCACGGCGACCGTGTAGCCCGCGTAGAACACACAGGCGAGGATCATGAACAGGTCTCCTGCCGCGAAGCGCAGGCCGGTCAGGACATGGAAATCGCCCCGGCTCGCCGTGACCGCGACACCGATCAGCGTCACCGCGACGCCGAGCGCCTGCATCAGGCCGATCCGCGTGCGATAGGCCAGGAAGGCGCCGATCAGCACGAAGATCGGGATCGAGCCCTGAAGAATGCCGATATTGATCGCCGAGGTCGAATAGGCAGCGAGATACATCAGCATGTTGAACATGGTGAAACCGCCCATGCCGAGCAGGGCGATGAACCCCCAGCGCGCCCGCAGCGCCGGCCAATGGACGCGGAGCTGGTCGCGCAGCAGCCAGGGCAAGACCGCGCAGACCGCGATCCACCGGAACGAGGTCAGCGCCATGGGCGAGATGTTGCCGACGGCGAGCCGGCTCGCCACGGCGTTGCCGGCCCACATCAGCGTCGTCAGGATCATCAGAAGATAGGCATTCGCCCAGGCCCGATGCAGCCATGTCTGGGAGGGGTACACGTTTCGGCCCTGTCGCGAGGAAGGAGCTTTGCATAACCTTGCGCAACCCGCCCCTCCTATGAGATTGCGCGCACACCTGCCCGTCGCCCGATGCATCCCTCGGAACCCTGCCCATGATCCAGACCGGCCACCGTCCCCTCCGCCTGCTCTTCGTCGAAGGCAATACGCGAGAGCATCGCGAGGAGCATGTCGCCGGCTATGGCGCGACCCCGGCCGAGGCCTATGCGGCCGAAATCGCCGCGATCGCCCCCGGCATCGTCTCGGATATCTGCCTGCCGGCGGATGAGGGCGCCAATCTGCCGGATGCCGCGGGACTGGAATCCTATGACGGCATCTTCCTCACCGGCTCGGCCCTGCACATCTACAAGATCGAGCCGGCCGTGACCCGGCAGATCGARCTGATGCGSGCGATCTATGCCAGCGGCACGCCSAGYTTCGGCTCCTGCTGGGGCATCCAGATGGGCGCGGTCGCGGCCGGCGGCACCGTCACCGCCAATCCGAACGGGCGCGAGGTCGGCTTCGCCCGGCGCATCGCGCCGACCGAGATCGGCCGTGGCCACGCGCTGCTGGCCGGGCGCCCCGCCGCCTTCGACGCCCCGGCGATCCATCTCGACAGCGTCGCCCTGCCGCCGCATGGCACGACGATCCTCGCCTCGAACGCCATCAGCCAGGTCCAGGCCGCCGAGATCAAGCATAATGGCGGCACCTTCTGGGGCGTGCAGTATCACCCCGAATGGCCCATGGCCTCGACCGCGAGGTGCTGGACGCCGAGCGCCGCGTCACGGAGCTGCGCAATTTCCTCGACCGTCGCGTCAAGCCGCATGCGAGCGAACGCGGCCGGGCGTGAGGCCGGTTAGCGGAACTGCTGGAAAGCCCAGAAGCCGAGAGCGGCCAAGCCCAGCAACCAGATCAGGACGATGATCGCAGCCCCGACGGCGCTGCGCGGTCGGCCCGCGCGCTCATCGGCCTGCCCTCGAAACTCGCTCATGAGCTCGGCCGGGATGAGGCGGACCGCCAGAGCGATCCCGGCGGGCACGATGAGCAGGTCATCCAGATAGCCCAGGACCGGAATGAAATCCGGAATGAGGTCGATCGGACTGAGGGCGTAAGCGGCGACCGCGGCAGCGACGGCTTTCGCGATCAACGGCGTCCGCGGATCGCGCGCGGCAATCCAAAGAGCGACGGCGTCACGCTTGACCCGTCCTGCCCATTGCGTGATCCGTTTCAGCATGGGCGCGGCTTCTCATGAACCGGAGGCGTCCGCAACGGGCGGGAAGCCGAAACCGGTGTTATTGGAAGCGGCGATGCCACACCCGGAGAAGCACCTGCCTGCAACGATCAGCGTTGAGCTGGTTGGTCGCCTGATCAAGGCCCAGTTTCCGCAATACGCGACGCTGGCACTGGACGCCGTCCAGCCGGGAGGCTGGGACAATCGAACCTTTCGCCTTGGCCAGGAGCTGTCCATTCGCTTGCCGAGCGCAGAACGCTATGTCCCGCAGGTCGAAAAGGAGCACCGCTGGCTGCCGAGGCTGGCTCCGAACTTGCCCCTTCCGATCCCGGTTCCGTTGGCGATGGGCGCGCCAGGCGAAGGTTACCCTTGGCCCTGGTCGATCTATCGATGGCTTCAAGGCGAGCCTGCAACGACCGGCGATATTGCCGACCTGCCTGCTTTGGCCCGATCATTGGGCTCCTTCCTGGCTGCATTGCACCGGATCGATGCCACCGGCGGACCTGCCGCCGGGAACCACAATTTTCATCGTGGCGGGCGCCTTGCCGTCTACGACTCGGAAACGCGGTCCGCTTTGACGGCCCTCACCGGACGGATTGATGCCGCCTCCGCCGCCGAGGTGTGGGAAACGGCACTCTCGTCGGAATGGAGCGGCCAGCCGCTATGGGTTCACGGCGACATCGGCCTCGGGCAATCTGCTCATCAAGGACGGAGCCCTTTGTGCGGTCATTGATTTCGGAAGCTCGGCTGTAGGCGACCCCGCCTGCGATCTCGTGATGGCCTGGACAGAGTTCTCCGGAGACAGCCGCGCTGCGTTCCGCGCCGAACTCGCGCTTGACGACAACACCTGGAGTCGTGCTCGCGGATGGGCCTTGTGGAAGGCCCTCATCACCATCGCAAGCGCCGGTCAGGATGCTCGCTCGATTGAAAAAGCCGGGAGGATCGTCACCGAGGTCATCGCGGACCACCGCCGGTCGTCCGGGACGTAGTGCTGATTTCGGACCGAGCGCCGACCTGCCTTGGCACTCCCGCACATCCGCAAACCCTTGCAGAAAACCCGCGCCGTCCGGCACAGTTCGCCGGAACCGTTCCGTACGAAGCCCCGTTGCTCTGCTGCCCATGCTGGCGAAACCGGGGACACGCGCGAGACCACGATGAGACTTTCAGGCGGCTGCAACTGCGGACAGGTCCGCTACGAACTCGACGGCGCGCCGATCCGCGTCGGCATCTGCCATTGCGAAACCTGCCGGAAGGGCTCGGGCGCGGCCTTCTCCTTCTTCGGAATCTGGCCCCGGACCGGCGCGACGCTCTCCGGCGAGCTCGGATGCTGGCAAAGCCGCGCGGGCGGCGAGCGCTTCTGCCCGCAATGCGGCTCGCCGTTGTTCTGCTGGGCGGAAGGTTCGGACGAGATCGAGATCAAGCTCGGCACCCTGGACAGCCCGCCGAGCGCGCTCG
The DNA here is from genome assembly GCF_052113865.1 of Allobosea sp. TAB14. Classification (NCBI taxonomy): domain Bacteria; kingdom Pseudomonadati; phylum Pseudomonadota; class Alphaproteobacteria; order Hyphomicrobiales; family Alloboseaceae; genus Allobosea; species Allobosea sp. TAB14. Next base: position 5,309 of record NZ_JBFRDQ010000203.1, read on the forward strand.
TGCCCGCCTATGAGCTCTGGACCATCCGCCGGGAGCCATGGCTGGCGCCTCGGCAGGGCACCGAGCAGCACCGGCGCGACCGCGGGGATGCCGGCGCCTGAACCCTTAAAGCAATCGGGCACGCATCCGCTGCGAGAGCAATCGTCGCGTGGCGGGCCCTGACAGGGCGAGCACGGTCGTCCCGGCCTCATGTCATGCCCTTCCCGGTGGGCTGACGCCTTGTCGCCACCGCCGGAAAGCGCTTCGCGCCCGGCCGACGCTCCTGCGAATGGAGGACAAGGCCATGGCCCAGCGGGCCTATCCGCAGTTAGGCTCGATTTCGCCTTGGGCGCGCCGGATTCGGCACCGTCTATCACGGCCTCGTGACTTTGATTTGGAGGGGGAAACTTCATGAAATACGGCCTCGCCGCCGCCCTCGTGATCGCGCCTGGCCTCGCCAGCGCCGCCGAGACCGAGCTTTCGAGCCGCATCGACCGCGTCACGGTCTATCCCGACGGGGCCATCGTCACCCGCCTGGGCAAGGCCGACCTGCTGCAGGGTGCCTCGCAGATCGTGCTGCGTGGCCTGCCGGCGACGATCGACCCGGCCTCCATCCGCATCGAGGGGAAAGGCGACGGCTCGTTCTCGGTCGGCGCCATCGATGTCCGCRTCACCCCGGGCGAGGCGAAGCCGATCCTCGACAAGACCGTCGAGGACAAGCTCAAGGCGCTGCGCGACGAGAAGGGCGCGCATGAGGGCCGCATCGCCGCGATCGAAGCCCAGCGCACCACCATCGAACGCTTCGCCCAGACCGGCCCCGACAAGCTCGGCCCGGACGGCAAGGCCCTGCCCGTCGCCGACTGGCCGACAGTGTTCGAGGCGATCGGCACCGCTTTGGTCAAGGTCCAGAACGATCTGCGCGGCGAGCGCGGCAAGCTCGCGGATGTCGAGGCCGAGATCGCCGCGCTCGAAAGCGCCCGCCCGCAAGGCAGCCGCCCCGGCGCGCCGAAGCGCGACGTCGCCATCGCGGTCGAGGCCCCGCAGCCGGTCGCGGCCGAATTCACGGTCAGCTATCGCGTCAGCGGCGCGCAATGGGTTCCCGCCTACGAGGCGCGATTGACGACCACGGCGGCGAAGCCGGAACTGGCGCTGACCCGCCGCGCCGAGATCCGCCAGCGCACCGGCGAGGACTGGGGCGACGTCGCGCTGACCCTGTCGACGACGCGCTCGGCCGGCGGCACCGGCGCGCCCGATCTCCAGCCGATGCAGATCGCGTTCTTCGAGCCGCCGGCGATCTATGAAAGCCGTTTGCGCAAGGTTGCGCCTGCGCCGATGGCCGCCGCCCGCGCCAAGGCGGAGGCCGAGGCTCTGGCCGAGCAGGCAGAGGCAAAGGCCGCGTCGCAACGCGCCGCAGCGCCGCCCACACCGGCGGAAGTCCAGACCGCCCGGATCGAAGCCGGCCCCTATCAGGCGAGCTTCCAGGTGCCCGGCCGCGCCACCATTCCGCAGGACGGCACGGTGAAGACGGTCGTGCTCACGCAGCGCAAGGCCGAGCCGACGCTGTCGGCCCGCAGCGTGCCGGAGCTGGAACAGAAGGCCTTCCTCGAAGCTGCCTTCAATCATGACGAGGGAGCTCCGCTCCTGCCGGGCAAGGTCGCGCTGCATCGCGACGGCACTTATGTCGGCACGGGCCGGATCGGGCTCGTCGCGCCGGGGGACGAGGTCGCGCTCGGCTTCGGCGCCGACGACCGGATCAAGGTCAGTTTTGCCCCGGTGAAGCGCCGCGAGAATGAGCCGCGCTGGCTCAACCAGACCCGGACCGACCAGCGCGAGTTCCGCACGGTGGTGAAGAGCCTGCATGCTCAGGCCGTCAAGGTCACCGTGCTGCAGCGCACCCCCTATTCCGAGAACAGCGCGATCACGGTCGAGACGATCGCGGCCCAGACCACGCCGCCGACCGAGAAGCAGGTCGGCGACAAGCGCGGCGTCTCCTCCTGGACCTTCGATCTCGCACCGGGCGGCGAGAAGGAACTCCGGCTCGTCTACCGCATCAAATCGCCGGGCGACCGCGAGCTCTCCTATGACGAGCAGCCGCTGCCGCAGGCGACGGATTGAGGCCAGAGGCCTGCGCCACCGGCCCCGGAGCGCCTCGCTCCGGGGCGTGAAGGCACCTTGCATCGGCAACCGGAGGCCGATCGCGCAAATAATCTGAAATAAAAGAATGCCCGAATCAGGAACCCATGGCGAGAGGCGGCGTTGTCTCTATCACCTGGGGAATTCATGGTTTGGAGTTTACTTTCATGCGCAATGTCGCCATCGCCATCATTTCTGCAACTGTTCTTTCGACCAGCGCCTATGCGCAAACGGCTACCAGCACGACGGCGGTGAAGGAAGTCTATGTCGCCGCCAAGCCGACCGACGTACTGAGCAGCAACCTGATCGGCCTCAATGTCCAGAACTCCGCCAAGGACAAGATCGGCGAGATCAAGGACATCGTCATGTCGAACGGCCAGATCGCCGGCTACATCGTTTCCGCAGGCGGCTTCCTCGGCATGGGCGAGCACTATGTGATCGTCTCGCCGGCCGCCGTGAAGGTGAACTATTCCGAGAACGACAAGAAGTGGTCGGCCACGATGGAGACCACGAAGGACGCTCTCAAGGCCGCGCCGCAGTTCAAATATGAAGGCCGCTGGGCAAAGTAAGTCCTTGCCGTAAGTCGATGACGGCCCTGCTTCGGCGGGGCCGTTTTCATGTCGGCGGCCCTCTGTCGGTCGATATGCCCGGACGCGCCGCCTCGTCTTTGAGCTAAACCGCCATTTCCAGCTCGCGCTTGCGGCCGAGATCGTTCATCCAGGTCCGGAATTTCGGCTGCGCCGCGATCTGATGCGCATAATGCCGGCCCAGCGCCTCGGTCAGCCGGCCATGGCGGCCGAGCTGCTCGTCGGCGAAGCCGATCATCACCGAATTCGGCCAGGCCTGCGGCCGGATCTCGCGCAGACGAGCGAACAGCGCATCCTCGCCCTCATGCGGATCGGCCTGCGCCATCAGGGTCAGCATCGCCGCCGTCGAGCGCGAGATGCCCATATGGCAATGCACCAGCAGATGGCCGGCCTTCCGGCCCACCGCCGAGGCGCGCAAGCCCTCGCCGAAGCCGAGGATCTCCGCAACATGCCCAGGCGCCGGCATGATCCTGTCCGGGGCCGGATCGATGATGTCGTGGAAGCGCAGCGTCACCCGCTCATGCGTGCCATAGGCGCCGAAGGCCTCGAGCTCCGGCCAGCCGGGATCGAGCACCGAGAGCACATGCGAGACCTCGCGGGCGCTGTTGCCGGGCAATTCCTCGATGCCGCAGATCGTCAGCGTCGAGATGGCGAGGGTTTTCATGGCGTCATTCCGCATACCGTCATGGTCGGGCTCGTCCCGACCATCCACGTCTTTAGCCCGCATCGCTCACCAAGGRGAGCCGAAGACGTGGATGCCCGCCACAAGGGCGGGCATGACAGTTCCCGTGCAGGCGCTCCGTTACTCCGCCGCGACGGCCCGCAGGCCCTGGCCGAGCTCCTGATCGACGAGGCCGACCCAGTAGCGCACGCCGGCCGGGATGATCGCGTCGTTGAAGTCGTAGAGCGGCGTGTGCAGGCCGACGAAGGAACCGTCGGGATTGACGCCGTTGCCGATGCGCATGAAGGCGCCGGGCCGCACCAGCATCATCTCGGCGAAGTCCTCGCCGCCCGTGCCGGGGCGGAGCTGGCCGTTGACATGCTCAGCGCCGGCGGCCTGCGTCGCCGCGGCGACCGCGACCCGGACCTGCTCGGCCTCGTTGACCAGCGGGCTGGTGCCGCGGTGATAATACGGCTCCGCCTGGCAGCCCCAAGCCTGCGCCGTGGCCAGAGCGAGTTCGGCGATGCGCCGCTCCACCGTGTCGCGGACCTCCTGCGAATAGGTGCGGGCCGTGCCGCCGATGACGAGCTCGGAGGGGATCACGTTCGAGGCGTTGACGTCGCCGCCATGGATGTAACCAACGCTGATCACGGCGGTGTCCAGCGGGGCGACATTGCGGCCGACGATGCCCTGCAGGCCGAGCACGAAATGCGCCTGCGCATAGGTGATGTCGGTCGAGCGATGCGGCTGCGAGCCGCCATGGCCGCCGAGGCCGCGGAAGGTCACCTTCCAGCTATCCGCCGCCGCCAGGAACGGGCCGACGGTGGTGCCGAAGCTGCCGGTCGGCATGCCCGGCGTGTTGTGCAGTCCGTAGATCGCGTCGCAGGGGAAGCGGTCGAAGAGACCGTCGGCCAGCATGGCGTTGGCGCCGCCGCGGCCTTCCTCGGCCGGCTGGAAGATCAGGTTGACGGTGCCGGCGAAATCCCGGTTCTCGGCGAGATAGCGCGCCGCCGCGAGCAGCATGGTGGTGTGCCCGTCATGGCCGCAGGCATGCATCCGACCGTGATTCTTCGAGGAATAGGGGAGATTGGTCGTCTCCTCCAGCGCCAGGCAGTCCATATCGGCGCGCAGGCCGATGGCGCGCTCGCCCGGCTGCTTGCCGCGGATGACCCCGACGACGCCGGTCTGGCCGACCTTCTCGGTGACCTCGATGCCCCATTCGCGCAAGCTGTCGGCGACGAGCTTGGCGGTGCGCTGCTCTTCCAGGCCGAGTTCGGGATGGGCGTGGATGTCGCGGCGGATCGCCGTGAACGCGGCATGGTGCTGGCCGAGCCAGTCGTCGAGCTTGGTCATATTGCTGTTCTTCCCCTTCTGCGGCCCGCGCCGGCAAGCACGATTCCTGCCACGCGCCGACGATGCCCCTTAGCCCTTACGCGCGATTGCGGCAGCATTACTGCGCAGATCCTGCAGATCCGCCATGCTCCGGCTGTTTACCCATGGATCCGCCTTCCATTTTGCACCTGTCCGGGCCGCTCAAGCCCTCATCCTGAGGGGCGGCGTCAGCGGCATCTCGAAGGATGCCGTAGATCGCTCCGGAGCCTCCCGGACCATCCTTCGAGACGCCATTCCCATGGCAATGGCTCCTCAGGATGAGGGCTGGGGGGCCTCAAACAGAC
>NZ_JBFRDQ010000204.1:0-7135 GCF_052113865.1 Allobosea sp. TAB14
GCGTTTCGGAGGGAATGCGTTCGTCCCCTTCAGGGCCGATGTCTCCGATCCGGCTTCCGTCGAGACCGCCATATCCAATGCCGCCACCGCGCTCGGGGGGCTCGACGGTGTCGTAAGCTCGGCCGGCATCGATCTCATCGCCGATATCGAGAGCATGGCATTGGCCGACTGGAACCGCATCATCGCCGTCAACCTGACCGGCCCGATGCTGGTGGCGCAGGCATCCTATCCGCATCTCAAGGCGGCGGGCGGCGGCACCATCGTCAATGTCTCGTCCGGCGCCGGCCTCTCGCCGCTAAAGCACCGCTCCGCCTATTGCGCCTCCAAGGCCGGCCTGCAGATGGCCGCCAAGGCGCTCGCGATGGAGGCCGCCGAGTTCGGCATCCGCGTCAACACGGTCTGCCCCGGCGCGGTCGAGACGGAATTGTTCCGCACGAGTATCGACACCGCTCCCGACCCCATAGCCGCCTATCAAGCCGTGCGCGCCCGCTATGCGCTCCAGCGCGTCGCCGCGCCCGAGGAAATCGCCGCCGCAATCCTGTGGCTGACCAGCGCGGAATCCTCCTATGTCACCGGCACCGCCATCGCCGTCGATGGCGGCCGGACCTTCCATTAGCGCGTTTGGGGAGCCGGCGATGACCAGCGGACGCTTCAYGGCTAAGACCGTCGCCATCACCGGCGCGGCCCATGGCATCGGCGCTGCGACGGCGCGTCGCTTTCTCGACGAGGGCGCACGGGTCGCCGTGATCGACCGCGAGGCCGACGGTTTCGCGGAAAGCTTCGCCGGCCAGCCGGTCGACCGCCTGCTGACCATGGCCGGGGACTGCACCGACGCCGCCGTACTCGCCGATTTCCATGGCCGCACCATCGCGGCCTTCGGCCCGATCGATATCCTCTTCAACAATGTCGGCCAGAGCGGCCGCGAGCGCGCGGCGCAGTTCCACGAGTCGCAGGAAGAGGTCTGGCGCTTCGTGCTGGAAGTCTCGCTGTTCACGGCCATGCGGATGAGCCATCTCGTCGTACCCGCGATGCGCCAGCGCGGCGGCCGGATCGTCAACATGTCGAGCGACGCCGCGCTCGTCGGCGATGCCGGCCTCGCCGATTATGCCGCCGCCAAGATGGGCATCATCGGCTTTACCCGCTCGCTGGCGCGCGAGCTGGCGCCGCATCGCGTCACCGTCAATGCGGTCGCGCCCGGAGCCATCCGGACCCGCGCCCATGACCGGCTGACACCTGCCGTCATCGAGAGGATCAAGGCGACGACGCCGGCCGGCTTCATCGCCGAGCCGGAGGATGTCGCCGGTTGCGTCGCCTTCCTCGCCAGCGAGGACGCCCGTTACCTGACCGGCCAGACGCTGCTGATCGATGGCGGCCGCTGGATGATCTGAGGACAGCCATGACCGATATCGCCGATCTCTCCGCCGTCGACCTCGCCGCCGCGATTCGCGCGAAAACCGTCTCGCCGGTCGAGGCCGTCGAGGCTGCCCTCGCCCGCATCGAGCAGAAGGCAGAGCTCAACGCCTTCATGGCGGTCTGCGCCGAGCGTGCCCGCGCCGAGGCGAAGGATGCCGAGGCCAAGGTGATGCGCGGTGAGAGTCTGGGAGCGCTCCATGGCATTCCGTTTTCGGTCAAGGACCTCACCAACACTGAAGGCGTCGCGACCACGCAGGGCTCGRCGCTCTTTGCCGATAACATCCCGAAGGCCGATGCGGTTGGGGTCGCGCGTGCGCGGGCTGCGGGTGCGATCCTGATCGGCAAGACGACGACGCCGGAATTCGGCCACAAGCCGTTCACCGAAGGCCCGTTCTTCGGCCGCACGCTCAATCCGCATAGTCATGCCCATACCTGCGGCGGTTCATCGGGCGGCGCGGCGGTCGCGGTCGCGGCCGGCATGGGGCAGCTCGCGCTCGGCACYGATGGCGGCGGTTCCATCCGCATCCCCGCCGCCTGCTGCGGCGTCGTCGGCTTGAAGGCGACGCTGGGCGCGATCCCGAATCTGCAGGCCCCGGACCTATTCGGGGCCAATTCCTTCGTCGGGCCGATGGCGCGCGATGTCGCCGATACCGCCCTGATGTTCGAGACGCTTCTCGGTCCCGACCGTCGCGATCCCTATGGACAGATACCGGCCTTCCCGGAACGCCGGCTCGGCGAAAGCGAGAAGCCGCAGGTTGGCTTCCTCCTGCGCTGCGGCAACATCCTCGATCCCGATGTCGAGTCGGCCGTCGTCGCCGCGATGAGGCAGGCGGAGGCGCTCGGCTGGGTGGTCGAGCCGATCGAGCTTGATCTCGTCTCGCTGGAGCCGCATTTCCTTGTCTTCCTGCGCTCGCTGCTGCTGGCTCGACTCGGTGGCCATGCCGAAAGGGCCCCTGAGAAGCTCGACCCGACCCTGCTTGCAACGATCGATGCCGGCCGCGGTTACAGTGCCGCCGATCTCTGTCAGGCCCAGTTCACGCGGACCGATTGCTTCACCAAGGTGCAGGAGATCCTCGCGCACCACGACATCATCGCCTCGCCAGCCCTGTCGGCGCCGGCCTTGCCCGTCGATCTCGATCCACTCGGCCCGATCGAGATCGGCGGGCGGGCCGCCGGCACGATCCGTGGTGCATGGTACCCCTACACCTTCCCGTTCAACCTCACCGGGCATCCGGCGGTGTCACTACCTTGCGGGACGTCGAATATCGGTCTCCCGATCGGCCTTCAGCTGGTTGGTCGTTGGCATGAAGATGCCTACCTCCTCGACGTGGCTCGCCGCTTGGAGGCAACGTATAGCAGACCTTAGCGCGCCCTCTTTGATGAAGCGCCGCCTCTGAGTGAACTAGGTGGTGGCCGCTTTTCCGCGCAACGAAATGACCATTCCCCTTCGCCGATCGGGACGCATTGACTGCGCTGTCCTCGCGGAGCGAATAGGCAGGTCAATATCTCGTCGTCAGTCAGCTCTCCGTGAAGGAATTCTTCGTCCCAGCAGTAGGCATCCTCGACAGTCTGGTCGAGAGCACGGTGGGCGTGGCTGAGCCAAGCGGAGAGGTGCATGCCCTTTGCGTACGCCACCGWGCTCCCCCAGCGCCTTAATCGACGCTMGTTTGCATAAGGTGGTAMGGAGGCGTGCAAGTGTATGTTCGTCGTAGGCTGTGGAGGTGAAGCAGACGGCGAGAAACCGTCACTTCCGGCGCGGCAGAGGCGTTGGGTTCTASCGCCTCTTGGTTAAGGCCATTCCGATGGAGACSTACGGCTGCCTGCATTGAAGAGCACGCATCGGCCGAGATAATGAGTGTTGGCTAGAGCGCTGCAACATGGAGATCCAGTGACTTTTCGTTTTATCCATGCTGCCGATATCCATCTCGACTCGCCACTTCGCTCGCTCGCCATGCGCCATCCCGATCTGGCGGAGCTGATCGGCAACGCGACCCGGCAGGCCTTCGTGCGCATCATCGATCTGTGCCTGGCGGAACAGGTCGACGGATTGCTGATCGCCGGCGATCTCTATGACGGCGATCAGAGCTCGATGAAGACGGCGCGCTTTCTAGCCGAGCAGCTGCGGCGGCTCGATCAGGCCGGCATCCGCACCTTCGTCACCCGCGGCAATCATGACGCGATGTCGCGGATCACGAAGGAGCTGGTGCTTCCGGACTCGGTCAAGGTCTTCGGCGGCCGCGCCGAGGCGCTGGAGCTTCCGGGCCCGGCCGGGCGGGTCCCGATCGTGATCCATGGGCTGAGCTTCGCGCAGCCCCACGCTCCGGAGAGCCTGCTCGGCAAGTACCGGCCGCCGGTGGAGGGTGCGGTCAATATCGGCATGCTGCACACCAGCCTGGCCGGCACCCCGGGCCACGACCTCTATGCGCCATGCAGCCTGGCCGATCTTCGGGCGACGGGGTTTCGCTACTGGGCGCTGGGCCACGTCCACAAGCGCGCGATCGTCAACGATGATACCTGTACGATCGCGATGCCGGGCATGCCGCAGGGGCGTGACATCAACGAGGCCGGGCCGAAATCCGTCTCGCTGGTCACGGTCGGCGACGACCGCTCGATCGACATCGAGGAGCGCRTGACCAGCGTCGCGCAGTTCGAGCGGGTCACGGTCGATGTGACCGGGATGGAGGATTGGCGGGAACTGGTCTCGCGRCTCGGGCGYGCGCTCGAGACGGCGCGGAGCGCCGTCGGTTCGGACCATCTGGTGGCGCGCCTGCACGTCGTCGGTGCGACGCCGCTCGCCTGGCGCATCCGCCGGGACACGGATCTTCTGAAGACAGAAGCTGATGATCGGGCTGCGGCCCTTGGCTCATGCTGGGTGGAAAAGCTGGAAATCACCAGCCAGTTGCCGGACAGGCGGGAAGGGCCGACCGGGGACCCGCTGAGCGAGCTGCACCGTTTGATCGAGGGTCAGATCCTTGGTTCCGATGCCTTCAACGCTACGCTGGCCGGCATAGCGGAGGAGATCCGGGCCCAAMTGCCGCAGGAATGCCGTGACATCCTGGGCTCAGACGAGGAGACCTTCAGGACGCATATCGAACGGCTCGCGCGCGACGGGGCCGAGACGGTCGTCGCGCGGCTGCAGGCTGCGGGCGAGGGCACCTGAATGCGCCTYCGMCGCCTCGACCTAACGCGCTACGGCAAATTCACCGATTGCAGCATCGATTTCGGCGAGCGGTGTGAAGGCCAGCCGGATCTGCATGTGATCTACGGGCCGAACGAGGCCGGCAAGTCGACGACCTTCGCTGCCTTCCTCGACTTATTGTTCGGCATCGGCACGCAGAGCTCCTTCGGCTTCCTGCACCCCTATCCCACGATGCGGATCGGTGCGGCGCTGGAGCTTGGTGGCGAGACGCGTGATTTTGCGCGCATCAAGCGACAGCAGAACAGTTTGCTCGACGCCGGCGACCGCCCTATTCCAGAAGCCGCCATCCGCGCCGAGATCGGCGGGATCGACCGCGACGCCTACCGCACGATGTTCTCGCTCGATGACGAGACYTTGGAAAAGGGCGGCGAGAGCATCCTGGCGAGCAAGGGCGATCTCGGCCAGTTGCTGTTCTCCGCCAGCGCAGGCCTCGCCGATCTCAGCCAGAACTTGCTCGACCTCCGTACGGAAGCGGATGGTTTCTATAAGTTCCGGGCCCGGAGCGGGATRCTGGCGGAACTCAAGGCGCAGCTCGTCGCGCTGAAGGCTGAACGCGAGCAGATCGATACGCTGGCATCGGATTATGCGCGGCTCGTCGCGGCACGCGACAGCGCGGCACACCAATATGACGAAGCGGTCGGAGAGCGTGCCCGCATCCAGGCTCGGATGGATGAGATTCAGCGYCATATTGCGGCGCTGCCCCGGCTCGTCGCGTTGCGCRCCGATCGCGAGCGTCTGGGCCCGTTTGCCGATTTGCCCGAAGCGCCGCYCGGCTGGGCCGCCGCGTTGCCGGCGCTGCAGAAGGAAGAAATCGAGCTCGCCGTCCAGAACCAAACCAATCGCGATGAGATCGCGCGGTTACGCAGCGAGATCGAGGCAATCGTCGTCGATGACGCCGCTCTYCGTCAAGCGGACGAGYTGGAGCGGCTCACCGAGCTGCGGGCGCGTTACATCACAGCGGAAAAGGATATTCCCGAGCGCAGGTTGCAATTGCGCCAGCTGGATCTGCAGGTCTCCGGAATCCTGCAGCGGATTGACCGGGACGGGGAGGCCGAGCCGCAGCGCCTCGTCCTGACCGTCACGACAACCGGTCGCTTGCGCGAACTGATCGAAGCGCGGTCGGGCATCGATGCGGCGCTGCGTAATGCCAGCGAAGAATGCGCCGAAGCCCGTCGTCGCCTCGCCGAAACCGCAAGAAAGCTGCCGAAGACGGATCAGGCGGCGTCGTTGCCCCAGGAGCGTGAGCGCGCAGTTGCGACATTGGCCGCGACGGTCGAGGTGCTGCGGTCATCGGATCATCAGGTCCGCCTCCGCGTCGCCGAACGGTCGCACGCAGCGGCCCAGGAGGTTCTCGACGAACGTCTCCTGGCACTGCGGCCCTGGCATGGCACGCTGGAGCAGCTCGTCGGCATGACGGTTCCGAGACCGGACATGCTGCAGCGCTGGAAGGCGTCTCGGCGCGAGAATGAAGCCTTGCTGAGCCAGCACCAAGGAGAGATCGAGCGTCTCACCACCCAGATGCGCCATGTCGAGGCGGAGCGGGCGGGKTTGGCGGYGACGACCGGCATTGTGACCGATCGCGAGGCCGCCGAGATTCGCGCGCGRCGCGAACTGGCSTGGGCCGCGCATCGGCGCGATCTCGATGCGGCCTCGGCGGATGTCTTCGAGGAAGCCCTGCGCCATGACGACCTCGTCGGTGCCGGACGGATCTCGCACATGTCCGACCTAGCGAGACTGCATCAGAGTGGGCAGGCCCTGGCCGTGGCGCAGGCCGATCTCGCCCGTGCGACGGAGCTCGGGGAAGGCGCTGCGGCTGCTCTCGCGGGCGTYGACGCCGAGGTCGCACAGGCCGTTCTSACCATGGTGCCGTCTTGGCTTCCGGCGCCGTCGCTGCYGGAACTCGAGGATTGGCTGTCCTGTCGCAGCCGGGTTCTGGAGGCGCGGAACATCGTGCGGATGGCCGAGCGAGATCTGCATGCGGCGCAAGCGGATGCTGGCGAGGCTTTGTCTCAGCTTCGCGCCGCGCTGGAGCGGGCCGGAATCGTCTATGCRGCGGAGGCGGATGTCGGCGTCCTACTTGCGGAAGCCCAGACCGGTCTTGAGAGCGAGGCGCAACGGTGTCGGCTCTACGCCGAACTTGAGGATCGGCGTCGCGATGTGGCGAGGCGCGAGCGCAGCGCCGAACAGGCTGAGGCGCAGCAGCGGGATTGGGCCGAGGCCTGGTCCGAGACCTGCCGCAATTGCTGGCTCGCGGAAGCCGGTGCCGTGCCGGCGCTTGGCGTCGTGCGCGAAACCTTAGCCGCGGTGGCCGACCTCGCGCCGACTCTGGAGAAGCGCGCGGGTCTRATYGATCGCATCGACAAGATGGAGAAGGACCAGGCCGCATTTCGCGATGAGGTCGCRATTCTCGCGCGCGCCTTGGGCATTCCGCGGGAGGCGATGCCGGTTCTCGATCTCSTCCGCGAGATCGTCGACACGATCCGGAAGGCGGGCGCCGACCAGGARCGTCGCACGCAACTGCTG
>NZ_JBFRDQ010000205.1:0-7131 GCF_052113865.1 Allobosea sp. TAB14
GTCATAGGCGATGTCGGTAATCACGAAGCCGGCGGGATCGGTGCCTTCCGGCGCCACGACCGGAATATTGCCGAGGCCATATTTGTTGACGAAGTCGAGGTCGCGCTGGTCATGCGCCGGGCAGCCGAAGATGGCGCCGGTACCGTACTCCATCAGGACGAAGTTCGCGACATAGACCGGCAGCGTCCAGTTCGGATCGAGCGGATGAACGGCGCGCAGGCCCGTGTCGAAGCCGAGCTTCTCGGCCTTGTCGATCGCCTCCTGCGCCGTGCCGGTGCGCTTGCACTCCTCGATGAAGGCCTGCAGTTCCGGGTTACCGGCGGCAATCGCCTTGGCGATCGGGTGATCCGGGGCGACGGCGACGAATTTCGCGCCGAACAGCGTGTCCGGGCGGGTCGTGTAGACCTCGACCTCATCCTGCTTCGCCGCATTCGATTCGAGAGCGAAACGAACCAGCAGGCCCTCGGAACGGCCGATCCAGTTCTTCTGCATCAGCCGGACCTTGTCGGGCCAGCGGGTCAAGCCGTCGAGCGCGTCGTTCAGCTCCTGGCCGTATTCCGTGATCTTGAAGAACCACTGGGTCAGCTCGCGGATCTCGACCGGGGCGCCGGAGCGCCAGCCACGGCCGTCGATGACCTGCTCGTTCGCCAGAACGGTCTCGTCGACCGGGTCCCAGTTGACCTTGGCGGTCTTGCGGTCGACCAGCCCGGCCTTCAGGAAGTCCAGGAACATCTTCTGCTGGTGGCGATAATAGCTGGGGTCGCAGGTCGCGAGCTCGCGGCTCCAATCGAGCGACAGGCCCATCGACTTGAGCTGCTTGCGCATGGCCGCGATATTCTCATAGGTCCACTCGCGCGGATGGACCTTCTTCTGCTTGGCGGCGTTCTCGGCCGGCAGGCCGAAGGCGTCCCAGCCCATCGGATGCAGCACCGAAAAACCCTTGGCCCGCTTGTAGCGCGCAACGACGTCGCCCATCGCATAGTTGCGGACATGGCCCATATGGATGCGCCCCGACGGATAGGGGAACATCTCGAGGACATAGTAGCTCGGCCGTGTGTCGTCGTTCCTCGTCTCGAAGAGCTTGCGCTCATCCCAGACGGCGCGCCATTTCGGCTCGGATTCTTTCGGGTTGTAGCGTTCGACGGCCATGTCAGCGAGCAATCACGTCAGCAAGCATTCTTGCGGGATTTGCCGGTCGGGACGCGGCCGGCGCAGGGGTCCATTGCGAAAAACCGGGTGAGGTTTTCCACATCCTGTTCTAGGACACCATTGCGCGCACGCGGTCAACGGCGCGCTCGGCATGAGAGGCTGCGATATGAGCGATACGGTTACGCGTCTGGAGGCGATTCGCGCCTCGGTCGCGCGTGCGGCGCGTGATTTCGGACGCAAGCCGCAGAGCGTGACGCTCATCGCTGTGTCGAAGACGAAGCCGGCGGAGCAGATCGCCGAGGTGCTCGAAGCGGGACAGCGCGTCTTCGGCGAGAATTACGTCCAGGAGGCCAAGGCCAAGTGGCCGGCGCTGAAGGCGCGCTTTCCCGATGYCGAACTCCACATGATCGGCCCGCTGCAATCGAACAAGGCCCGCGAGGCTGTGGAACTCTTCGACGCGATCCATTCGCTCGACCGCGAGAGCCTGGCGAAAGAGCTGGCGCGCGAGATCGCCAGGGCCGGCCGGGCGCCGCGGCTCTTCGTGCAGGTCAATACCGGCGAGGAGCCGCAGAAGGGCGGCATCGCGCCGGGCGAGACGGACGCCTTCCTCGCGCGCTGCCGCGATGTCCACGGCCTCGCGATCGAGGGTCTGATGTGCATCCCGCCGGAAGCGGAGCCGCCCTCGCCGCATTTCGCGCTGCTCGCCAAGATCGCGGCGCGCAACGGGCTCAAGGGCCTGTCCATGGGCATGAGCGCCGATTACGAGGCGGCGATCCAGCTCGGTGCGACGCATGTGCGCATCGGCAGCGCGATCTTCGGAGCGCGGGGATAAGCCGTAATGGTCGGGCTTGACCCGACTATCTCGTGACGCGGAGGCTCCAGCGCCTCTTCCGGGCTGAGATTCTCGGATCGCCCTACGGCGGCCCGGGAATGACGGGCGAAGATCACCGGACCTGTATGACGCAGCGGCGCGCCAGACGCGGCAGCAGCTTGGCGAAGACATGTCCCTCGACGGCGATGCACCCGGCCGTCGGCGTGAAGCCCGGGCGGGCGAGATGCCAGAAGATCGCGCTGCCGCGCCCGCGAATCACCGGCCGGTCGTTCCAGCCAAGCTCGACGATGACGTCATAGAGATGGTCCTCACGCTGCAGCCGCTCCTCGGCCTCGCCCGGCGGGCGGTCGATCAGGCGGTTGTAGCGGCGGTCGGTCTGGTCGTCGCACCAGGCGTCGCGCGGGCCGATCCGTTTCAGCGGCAGCAGGCTGCGAGGCCGGGCGAGGCGGTCGGCCCGGTAGAACACGCTGCGCAGCGGCAAATGCGTCCGCGGCGTGCCGCCGTCCCCCTCGCGCTTGATCGTACGGATGCCGGAGCGGCCGAGCGCGCAGGGAAAGACCGCGCCGCCCGCGATAAGGAAGCCCTTGCGGTGGTCACGTACCGAGGCGAAGACCCGCAGTGAGGTGAGGTTGCGCGGGCGAAGGCCGGGGCGCGCGAGGGCGATTTCACGGTTTCTCACGGGGATTCCAGAATGCGTGACTTGCGATGACGACTCAGCGGGCTCATGTTGCCCTACTCATTGCGTCCGAGCGAACAGCCCATGTCCGTCGTCCATCATATTCTCCTGGTCGATGACGACCAGACCCTGCGCGATGCCCTGGCAGAGCAATTGGCTCTTTATGACGAGTTCCGGCTGACGACCGCGGGCAACGCCACGGCTGCGGTGAAGGCCGCACAGAACGAGCGGATCGACCTCGTGGTGATGGATGTCGGCCTGCCGGACATGGACGGCCGCGAGGCCGTCAAGGTGATGCGCAAGAACGGCTTCAAGAGCCCGGTGGTGATGCTGACGGCGCAGAGCTCGGATGCCGACACGGTGCTGGGGCTCGAGGCCGGCGCCAACGACTATGTGGTCAAGCCGTTCAAATTCGCCGTGCTGCTGGCGCGCATCCGGGCGCATTTGCGCCAGTATGAGGCGAGCGAGGACGCGATCTTTCAGGTTGGCCCCTACACGTTCCACCCCGGCTCCAAGCTGCTCGTCAGCGAGAAAGGCTCGAAGACCAAGCTGACCGAGAAGGAAACCGCGATCCTGCGCTTCCTCTACCGCGCGGGGCGCAAGCCGATCGCGCGCGAGGTGCTGCTGCAGGAGGTCTGGGGCTATAACAGCCAGGTGACGACGCATACGCTCGAAACCCACATTTACCGGCTGCGCCAGAAGATCGAGCCCGATCCCGGCAATGCCCGCCTGCTCGTGACCGATGCCGGCGGCTACCGGCTGAATCCCTGACGGATGGCCCTCGACGACGACATGGCCCTGCTGGCCCGGCAGCCGCTGCTGAGCCTGATGGAACGCGATGCGTTGAGGCTGCTCGCCTTCGCGGCGGAGAGCCGCATCCTGCGCGCCGGCGATGTGCTGTTCCGTGCCGGCGAGCCTTCGGACGGCGCTTTCCTGGTCGTCTCGGGCGCGGTGGCGCTGACTGCGCAGGATGATGGCCAGCCCGCAAGCGAGATCGCCGGGCCTGGCGCGATGATCGGCGAGCTCGCGCTGTTCACTTCGGTGCCGCGGCAGGTCACGGCGATCGCGCGCGAGCCGACGCAGATCATGCGGTTGCCACGCAGCGTGATGCGGCGTGTGCTCGGCGAATCGCCGGATTCGGCCGAAGCGATCGCGCAGGCGATCGGGGATCGTTTGCGCGGTTTCGTGGAAGAGCTCGCCTCCGTGCGGGCTGCGCTCGGCGCGATCGACCGGAAATAAGTTCGCTGCGCCGGATCAGGCGGCCGGCGGATGTCTTGCGGCGCGGATCGCGGCGAATTTCGGCCAGAGGATGTTGATGCACAGGCCCGCCAGCACGAGCCCGCCGGCCAGGAACTTCCAGCCCGGCAAGGGTTCGCCCAGCCAGATGGCGGCGGCGCCCATGCCRAAGACCGGGACCAGCATTGCGGTCGGCGCCACGGTGGCGGCGGTATAGCGCGAGAGCAGCCAGCCCCAGACGGCATAKCCGAACATCACATTGCCGACGGCCTGCCAGATCGCGGCCGCCCAGGCGCTGGGTGGCGCGGCGGTCAGGCTGTCGCGAATGGCTGGCCAGCCCTCGACGAACCACGACAGCACGAAAAGCGGCGGCACCGCGAACAGGCTCGTCCAGACGACATAAGCGAGCATGTCGATGCCGGGTGCTCCGCGAACCACGATATTGCCGCCGGACCAGCAGAGCGCGGCGCCAAGGATCAGGACGACGCCCAGCGGCGTCGTGGTGCCGTCGGTGTGCCAGAGGATCACGGCGATGCCGATGCAGGCCAGGACGAGGCCGACGAACTGGAAGGGCTGGACGCGTTCGCGGGTGATCGCCGCGGCCAGCAGGATCGTGAAGAAGACCTGCGACTGCACCACCAGCGAGGCCAGGCCCGGCGTGATGAAGCCCTTGATCGCGATGTAGAGCAGGCCGAACTGGCCGGCACCGATCAGCAGGCCGTAGGCGGCGAGATTGCTCCAGGGCACGGCCGGCCGCTTGAGGAAGAACACCGCCGGCAGCAGCGTGAAGGCGAAGCGCAGGCAGGCGAAGAGCAGCGGCGGGAAATGGTCGACGCCGATGTGGATGACGACGAAATTCGTGCCCCAGACCACCATCACGGCCAGGGTCAGCAGCGCATCCCGCGGCGAGAGCGAAGTCGAGAGCGCGCGCTGCAATGATCTGGCCTTCCGGTGAACGGGCCGTGCCGATGTTGCCGCGCGCTATAGCACGATCATGAAATGGCCGGGCGGAGGGGCCTGGCATGGCCGAAGCGCAGCCGGGGCATGGACCGGTCCGTCTCTGAAGGCGCCGGCGCCGGGCCTCAAAGCTCCAGCGTCACCGTGACGGGGACGTGATCGGAGGGACGCTCCCAGCCGCGTGCCTCGCGCAGGAAGGAGAGGTCGCGCAGCGTCGGCTTCAGCGCGTCGGAGAGCCAGATATGGTCGAGCCGGCGGCCGCGATTGGACGCCTCCCAATCCTGCGCGCGATAGCTCCACCAGGAATAGAGTTTTTCCGGCTCGGGGCGCAGCGTGCGGGCGGCGTCGATCCAGCCGAGCTCGGAGCGCAGCTTTTCCAGCGTGGTCGTCTCGATCGGTGTGTGGCTGACCACGTCGAGGAGCTGCTTGTGGCTCCAGACATCGTGCTCATAGGGCGCAATATTGAGGTCGCCGAGCAGGATCGCGGGCCGGTCCGTCGGCTTGTTCGTCACGCCCCAGGCGCCGATCTCGTCCAAGAAAGCGAGTTTATGGGCGAATTTGTCGTTCTTTTCCGGATCGGGAATGTCGCCGCCGGCCGGGATGTAGAAGTTATGGATGGCGATGCCGGCCGCCGCGCCCGCCGCTTTGTCGAGCGTCACGGTCATGTGCCGGGCATCGTTGCGKCCGCACATCGMCATSGCKTCCTTCTCGCTGAAGGGCAGCTTCGAGACGATGGCGACGCCGTTATAGCCCTTCTGGCCGATGAAGGCCTGATGGACATAGCCAAGCTGGTGGAAGGCCTTGGCCGGGAACTGCTCGTCCGGCGTCTTGGTTTCCTGCAGGCAGAGGATGTCGGGCGCGTAGCGGGTGAGGAACTCGCCGACCATGCCGATACGCAGGCGGACGGAATTGATGTTCCAGCTCGTGACAGTCAGTTGCACGCGGAGATTCCGGCAAGGAGAGGTGGCCGGAAACTGGGTCGTCGCGTGCCAAAAGGCAAGCCGTTTCGGCGCCCGACTATCCGCGCCGAACTAGCCTTGGCCGGCGATCACAGCGTGCGCTGGTGATCGATCACGAAGTTCTTCGGGTCGGTCTGGCGCTGCAGGCTGAGATTGTAGAGCGACACCGCCGTCTCATAACCCTGCGGATCGACGACCACCCATTGCCTGAGCTCGTTGGCGACGAGGTCGAACTTCAGCGTGATCTTCGAGGTTCCGCCGAGCGTCGAGCGATCCTCGATCCGGACGGAGAGGATATCGCCATCGACGCTGGCACCGGTGATGGTGCCTTCGCGGTTGAGATCCATCTTCTCGCGCACGAGGAATTTCAGCGGCGTCTGGCCGATCGAATAGACGTCCTGCGTGCCGAGGCGCTTGTCGCGTACGGCCACGGAGGTGCCGTCGGCGATGACCTCGGTGGTCGCGGGCGGCTCGTATTCGAAACGCATCTTGCCCGGGCGCTGGATGTAGATCCGACCCTCGAGCCGCTTCCCGTTGGGATTGAACTGGATGAAGTTGCCCTGCAGCGTCGTGAAGCTGTTGAGATAGGTATTGAGCCGCTCGATCGCTTCCTCGCGCGTCGCGGGCGCGGCGAGCTTGGTCTTGGCCGGCGTCGTCTTGGACGCTTCGGGCTTCGCCGTCTGCGCGACAGGTGCGGCCGTTGCAGCCTGTGGGGAACCCGCCGCCTGCGCAGCCGGCGCATCGTTCATCGCCGTGCGCGGCAGGCCGAGATTGGCCGGGCGGACCGGCGGGAGCGGGATCGCGCGCGGCGCGGCCGGTCTGGCGAGCGCGGGCTTGGCCGCGGCAGGCGGCTGCAACTGCAGGGGTTGTGCCCCGAGCGGCGCTGCCGCCAGGCCGTAGCCAAACGCCGCCGTCAGAACCGAAACCCGAAGAATCGGGATCACTCTCATGAGCAAGTCTGCTCCATTCCCTGTGCCACGGCGATCCTCATGCCGGACGAGATACGTCGTGGCTCCGGTTGTTGCGGAGCGCTCGTGTCTTCGGGGCCTCAACGCTCTCCATGCCGCCGAGGTTGCAGCATCGTGATGGCTATTTGAGGACCGGCGCCTGCCCGTGCAAGTCCTCCGACCGAATGATGCGGCTATTCGTCCTCGCCGTGGCCCTGCGTCTCGACGAGGATCTCGCGTTTCCCGGCGTGGTTGGCGGGTCCGACGATGCCCTCGTTTTCCATGCGCTCCATGATGGATGCGGCGCGGTTGTAGCCGATCTGGAGGCGGCGCTGGATGTAGGAGGTCGAGGCCTTCTTGTCGCGCAGCACGACG
>NZ_JBFRDQ010000206.1:0-7062 GCF_052113865.1 Allobosea sp. TAB14
GTTGGCACGCTCTGGATAATCGCATCCACGGAAGCGGGAGCGCTGACCATGGTTGACCCCCTCCAAATAGTTGATGCTACGAACCGCGCATTGCGTCATCTTGAGGCGCCCGTCTGGCCTTTCCCATCGGCGGATGCGCAGGCTGCCGACGTTCTCAAGCCAACCCCCGGCCAGAACGTCGGCAGCCAATCCGCTCAGGTCTACCGATATCGCTGGGACGGCCATGGCCGCAAAGGCCAGCGCTGTTGGGTCTTCGCGCGCGGCACGATGAACAGCGTCGATCTCGAGTTCGAGGCCGGCTTTCGCATGGTCTCCTCCGGCAACGCGCTGAGGAGGGCATAGCCATGGCGCGCGCTCAGGTTCAGCGCGTCTTCGTCGATCGAAAGACGGCCGCTGAGATGCTGATGATCAGCRTCGATACCTTCGACACATGGCTTCGCGCTGACTTCATCCCACAGCCGCARATCGATCGCGGSCAAATCTCTTGAGTCGAAGCTTGCCGGGGAGCCGGCACCTAATCGACKRTCTGAGGGGTCAATGGGGAGCCTCGCACATCTGATCCCTTGCAAACCTCGGACTCGGCAGATCAGGCAACAGGTCATGGGCCCGATCTTGCCAGATGTCCCGGACTCTGCCCTCGTGAAGTCAGCGCCGCTTTGCCGCGATGACCTCAATTTCCACGAGCCAGCCCGGCCAGACAAGGCTGGTGACCTGGGCACGTGTGCGGACCGGAATATTGGGGTTCYGGGATGTGCCAAAGAATTCGAGATAGGCTTTCGAGAAGGCCTGAAAATCGGCTTTGCCGYCTTTCGCAGGATCGCCGACGAGGAAAGCCTGCATCTTGACGACATCGCTCATCGCAAATCCGCGCTTGGCGAGCGTGGTAGCGATGTCTTTGAGTATCYCTCGCGTCTGCGTCTCGGTGTCGCCGTAGGCGGCGACGGTGTCATCTGGAACCGTCGCGTCGACGATCGGCGGAGTCACGCCGCTCAGCATCAGAAGRTCGGTCCCCGAGGGAACCAGCAGCGATTCCAGGAACTGGTTCTTGTACGGCGATGMGTCATTCAAGTGGAAACGTTCGATATCGGCACTCATGGCAACCTGTGTTCCTGTCAACAGCCATACGRCGGCGAAGGCCTTGAAGCCCGGCATGGTTGTCCCCTCGTTTCGTTGCCTGAAGCAGCACCGAAGCAGAGCCGGTTCACAATCGAAAAAATAGCCGCTTATCTATGAGGCTGGCTCATGCATCATCGCTGGCAGCGCCTCCCGYGCCCGGAAGGCCTCGGCGAGYGCCCAGGAGCGGAACTGTTGAACGTGGCGCTCATCCAGCCGTGTCTCGTGGATCAGCAGATAGTACTCGCCTGCGCTTTCTAGATCGCCGGCCACCGGCATGACGAGCCCCCGCATCCCGTCCGGATGCGCCAGCACGATGTCGGGCACGAGCGCGATGCCGCGGCCCTGCCGTGCCGCATCCAGCGACATGAAGAAATGTCCGAACTGCAGCGTCTGCTCGATCTCGACCGCTGCGCGGACGCCATGGGCCTTGAGCCAATCCGGCCAGGCATGGCGGCGCGTCGAAGTATGGATCAGCGGCCAGCGCACCAGATCGACCGGAGTGATCTCCGTTTCGCCGATCAGGCCCGGTGAACAGACCGGCACGAGCCGATCCGGGAAGAGTTCGTCGGCATGGACCCCGTCCCAACGCGTCAGCATCGACAATTCAATGCGCGGTTGGTTGCGCTCATAGTGCCGACCCGGCAGGCGGCCGACACGGATCGCGACATCCGCGTCGTGCGCGAGCAGGTCGGCCGGCTCGATCGACGAGACGACGCGCAGCTCGATCTCCGGGTGCTGGCTGGTGAAGTGATGRAGCCGCGGCATCAGCCAGACCGAGGCGATCGTCGGCAGKACGGACACCGTCAGCGTCGCTCGGTCGCGGCGGCGGGTGAAACGGCCGGCGGCRCGCTCGAGCTCGTCGAGCATGCTYTCCACGCTCTGGAAGAACTGCTCACCCTCGGCGGTGAGCTCGATCCTGCGGGTCAGGCGGTGAAAAAGCTCCTGCCCGAGATGGAGAGGTGCCGCGCAGCGGCGTCAAAGCCCCGCAGCGCATTCAACGGCGGCARTCGCCTCTTTCGCATGCATCACCTCWCTCATGCATGAGAGTAGATCATGCATGAGCGCCGAACAATTCGTTTGTGACGATCGAGCGGCAGTCCCATCGTCACGACAACACCGGTGCAGCCGAAAGGCCCGCTTCAGGTGAATGGGGAATTGCCGATGACGATCGAGCCAGCGATCGCGCTCGCCATGCGCGACATCGCCAAACGCTATGGCGCGACCTGTGCGCTGCGCAGCGCTGATCTCACGCTGCGCGCCGGTCGCGTCCATGCACTCCTCGGCGAGAACGGCGCCGGCAAGTCGACCTTGGTCAAGATCATCGTCGGCGCGGTGAAACCTGACAGCGGCGGCGTCTCCCTTGGTGGGAATCCRGCTGCCTTCCACTCGGTGGCCGAGGCGATCGCCGCTGGGATCGTACCGATCTACCAGCATCTCAGCCTGTTTCCCGAGCTCTCCGTCCTCGACAATCTCTCTGCCTTCCAGCTCGCCGCCGGCCGGGCCGGCCTCAGCGGCAGGGCACTGGTGYCGCGCGRCGAGGCCAAGGCGKGGCTCGCCCGGGTCGGGCTCGACCTCGATCTCGATCGCCCGGTTTCGTCGCTCTCGCTCGGYGARCGCCRATTGCTCGAGATCGCCCGCGGCGTCGGTCGGAATTGCCGGATCCTGGTCCTCGACGAACCTACGGCAGCGCTGAACGGCGCAGAGGCCGACCGGCTCTTCGCSGTGGTCCGCGACCTCTGCACGCAGGGTGCAGCCGTCCTTTTCATCTCGCACAAATTCGACGAGATCGAGCGTCTCGCCGACGAGGTCACGGTGCTGCGCGACGGCGCGACCGTAATCGACGCCGCCCCGATCGGCCGGCATGACCGCGCCACGCTGGTCAAGGCGATGCTSGGCATGCAYATCGAGCACGAGCATCGTTCCGGCAGCGCCCGGACGGAGCCTGTCCTGACTGCAGTCAATGTGCGCATGGCGACCGGCCACAGCCTCGATCTCTCGGTGCGCGCCGGCGAAATCGTCGGCCTTGCCGGACTGGTCGGCTCCGGAGCGCTTGCCATCGCCGCCACCATGGCCGGCGCCGCGCCCGGCACAGGCGAGATCGCCGTCGGCGAGCGGCGCTTCGCGCTTGGAGACCGGCGTGAAGCCGTCCGGCTCGGCGTCGCCTATGTCCCGGCCGACCGCCATGCCGAGGGGCTGTTTCCTCCGGTCAGCGCGATCGGCAACGCCTCCGCCAGCGCCCTGTCGCGTTTCTCCGCCCGCGGCCTTCTCGGCAAGGCACGCGAACGCACGGCGATCGAGCCGCTGCTGCGSCGCCTGCACCTKCATCCSGCCCGTCCTGATGCCGAGGCCGCAAGCTTCAGCGGCGGCAATCAGCAGAAGCTGCTGATCGCGCGTTGCCTTGCKCTGCCGGACCTGCGGGCGCTGRTCCTGCTCGAGCCGACGCGCGGTGTCGATGTCGCCGCMCGCGCCATGATCCATCGCGCCGTCATTGAGATGGCCCGCAGCGGCGTCSCTGTCCTGATCGCATCGAGCGATCTCGATGAGCTGACCGCGCTCTGCGACCGTTACCTCGTGGTCCGCGACGRGGTGATTGCCAAGGAATTGCCCGGCGACGCCTCGACCGAGACGATCATGGCCGCGCTCGCCGGAAAGGCCGCCGCATGAGCAGTTTCCCTCTCGGCGACCGGGGCCCGTCCRGCATGSCCGCCTTTCTGCGCCCGCCCGCCATTCTGATCGTGACGGCGCTGCTCTTCGGRCTGGCGGCCCTYGCGGTGCCGCGCTTCGGCWCGCTCGGCAATGTCGAGAACGTCCTGCGCATCGCTGCGATCCTCGGCATCGTCGCCTGCGGCCAGGCTATCGTCGTCATCCTCGCCGGCATCGAGTTCTCCTTCGGCGCCTCCGCGGCGCTGGCGAGCGTCGTCATSGTCATGGCCCTGCCGACAATCGGCGTCGTCGGTGCCTTCCTCCTCGGCAGCCTGCTSATCGTCGCGATCGGGATGATCAACGGCCTGCTCGTCGCCCGCTTTTCCGTGCSGCCGGTGATCGCGACGCTKGGCATGCTGATGATCGCCTCGGGCCTCGCTGCCTGGCTCGCCGGCGGGCTGCCGATCGATGCGCCGCCCTCGRACGCCTTCTCCTTCCCRGCCCGCGGCCGTGTCTTCGGCATCCCCGTGCCGATCCTGTGTGCCGCCATCGCCTTCGCCGCACTGCATCTGCTGCTGGCGGAGACCCGGCTCGGGCGCGGCTGGTATCTGGTCGGCGCCAATGCGACGGCCGCCAGGCTCGCCGGACTGTCCGTGCCTCGCCTCGTCTTTGCCGGTTATGCCGTGGCCGGCCTGTTCTGCGCGCTCGGCGCCGTGATCCTGACCAGCCGCGTCGCCTCGGGCCAGCCCATGCTYGCGCCGAACCTSCCCTTCGAGACCATCGCCGCCTGCGCCGTCGGCGGGCTGCCACTCGGCGGCGGGCGCGGCAATGTCCTGCAGGTCGCCTGCGGCGTGCTGATCGTCGCCATGCTCAACAACATCGTGGTGCTGCTCAACCTGCCGACGGCCTACCAGCTCATCCTGCTCGGCATACTCGTCATCGGCGCCGTTTTGCTCCAGCGCGACTGGGCCTTCCTCGGCAAYGCRGTCCGCGTGCTKACCAMTGGGAGGCGCGGATGAACCAGATCATCGCKCCCCGCCTCCTGGTCGCCCCTGCCGGCATCCTCGCCGCCAGCCTGATCTTCGCTGCGATCGCACCCGGCTTCCTCTCGCTCGGCAATGCCGCCAGCATCGCCGGCCAGGCYTGGGTCCTCGTCYTGCTCGCAACCGGCCAGATGTTCGCCCTTGCCGCTCGCGGCTTCGACATCTCGGTCGGCGCGATCGCSGCGCTCGCGGGAACGCTCGCCGCCATGGCRGCCAACRGCTTCGGGCTGGCGGGTCTGATTGTCGCCCCRCTGGTCGGCCTGGCCTGCGGCACGCTGAATGGCTGGCTCGTCGGCCGCCTTGCCCTCCAGCCCATCGTCGCGACGCTCGGCTCACTCGTCGCGCTGAAGGGCRTCGCCTTGCTGGTCAGCGATGATGGCCAGGCCGTGCCGCTCGCCGAGGCCGGCCATGCCACCAGCCTCGCCTTCGATCCCGCGCTCGGCCTGCCGCCSTTCGCCTGGCTCGCCCTKGCCTGCGTCCTCGGCGCCCAGTTCCTCCTGRGCCATGCCACGCTCGGCAAGCGCATCCTGATGCTCGGCGCCAATCCCGAAGCCGTKGGCCTGGTCGGCGCCGATGCCGGCGCGCTCCAAATCCGCGCCTACCAGCTCTGCGGCCTCTTCGCCGGCCTGGCAGGCGCGCTGATGACGGCCCGGGCCGGCGCCGGCCTGCCGACCGAAGGCGCCGGCATGGAGTTGCAGGCGATCGCCGCSGCGATCATCGGCGGGACYGCTTTGTCGGGTGGCGTCGCCAACGCCATCGCGGTCGCGGCCGGTGCCTTCTTTGTCCAGGTCGTGCTGACCGGGCTCAACCTCACCGGTKTCTCGCCCTTCCTGGCGCAGGTCACCGTCGGCCTCGTCATCCTCGGCTCCGGCCTGATGGATACCGCCCTCCGCTCGCTTCTCACCCGCAACCGCCAGCCCAAGGACGTATCGCCATGACATTCCTGTCCCGCCGTAGCCTCCTGCTCGCCTCGATCGCTGCCTCAGCGCTGGCGCAGCCGGCCCTCGCCCAGGAGAAGACGATCGGCATCGCCGTGCCCAACCTCGCCTCCTCCTTCTGGATCTCGGCCGTCTACGGCATGGAGAGCGAGGCGAAGGCGGGCGGCGCCAAGGTGCTGAAGCTCAATGCYGGCGGCGACGCCAACGCCTCGCAGCAGATCGCCCAGGTGCAGGACCTGATCCAGCGCAAGGTCGCGGCGATCGTGATCGGCGCCACCAATGGCGATGCGGTGAAGCCGATCGTCGAGCGCGCGATCGAGGCTGGCATCCCGGTCGTCGGCATCTCCTCGCCACCGAACACGCCGAAGCTCGCTTCGCTGGTCAGCGCCGACCATGCCGACATGGGCAAGCTCCAGGCTGAATGCCTTGCCAAGGCGGTCGGCGGCAAGGGCACGATCGCGATGATGGCGGGCCCCGCCGGCCAGGCCTGGTCGGACCTGCGCGCCAAAGGCTTCCGCGAGGCGCTGGCGAAAGCCGCRCCGGACGTCAAGATCGTCGCGGAATCACGCCTCGCCGACAACCGCAATGCCGCGCTCGGCACCGCCGAGGACTGGACGCAGCGCTTCCCCGACCTCGCCGGYATCTATGCGGCGACCGATGACATGGCCGCGGGCGTCGTCTCGGCTTTCAAGTCGGCAGGCAAGCCGGTGAAGGTCTCGGCCTCGAATTTCAGCCCAACCGCCCAGCAGATGCTGAAGGACGGCGACCTCGCCTGCACCTCGATCCAGCAGGTTGTCGCCCAGGGCAAGGCCGCGATGGCGCAGGCGCTGAAGGCCKCAGCCAAGCAACCGGTCGAGGCCCGCGTCGTGCTGCCGGCCCTGCTGGTGACGCGCGAGAACGTCGCGACCGTCGATCTCTCCTCGGTCGTCGCRCCGGCCGATTATCGCCCCTGACGGACGCACGCTCATGCTGCCTACCCCCGGACGCTTCCCCTACTCCCCGATCGTCGACCGGCCGGACTTCACCTGGCCGGGCGGCAAGCGGCTTGCGGTCTATGTCGCGCTCTGCGTCGAGCACTTCGCCTATGGCTCGGGGCTCGGCCTGCCTTATTCGCCCGGGCTCCAGCACCCCAACACCTACAACTGGGCCTGGCGCGAATACGGCAACCGCGTCGGCGGCTGGCGGCTGATCGAGCTGTTCGACGAGTACCGCCTGCCGCTCTCGGTGCTGCTCAACACCGAATGCTACGAGCACTGCCCGGAGCTGGTCGCGGCCCATCGCCGCCGCGGCGACGAGATCGTCGCCCATGGCCGCACCAATTC
>NZ_JBFRDQ010000207.1:0-7019 GCF_052113865.1 Allobosea sp. TAB14
GCCGCCACAATCAGCGCAGCGAGTGAGCAGGCAAGCGTGATAATGCGCATGTGTCTGACTCCCTGTCAGGCGGCAATCCCGGCCTCGGTCGCCGGGAAGATGTGAAGGCGCTGCAGCGGAATGCGCAGACCGACCTTCGTTCCGAGTTCGTGAC
Organism: Allobosea sp. TAB14; assembly: GCF_052113865.1. NCBI lineage: Bacteria > Pseudomonadati > Pseudomonadota > Alphaproteobacteria > Hyphomicrobiales > Alloboseaceae > Allobosea > Allobosea sp. TAB14. Next base: position 155 of record NZ_JBFRDQ010000207.1, read on the forward strand.
GGCCGACATCGTCGACCGTGATCTGGCGGCCGGCGGCTTCCACCTTGTAGCGGTAGATGCCGCCGGGATAGGCGCGTGCGGCGATGGTGCCGGGGACGACGAGATCGCCCCCCGAAGCCGGCGCATCGAGGTTGCCCAGGCTTGCGACATCGTCGCGGAAATAGGCGAGCGCCTCGCCGGCCGGCAATGCGGCGGCGGCTGCGCCGGCAAGCGTCGCACGGGCGCCGCCGGCAGCGATGGCAGCCTGCCCCTCGCCGCGCTCCACATGGAGCGGCAGCACGTTCTCCGCGCCCATGAAATTGGCGACGAAGGCACTGGCCGGGCGGTCATAGACCTCCTCGGGCGTGCCGACCTGCGCGATATGACCCGCCTGCATGATCACCAGCCGGTCGGCCATGGTCATGGCCTCCTCGCGATCATGGGTGACATGGACGGCGGTGAGGCCGAGCCGCTGCTGGATGGCCCTGATCTCATGGCGCATCGTCATGCGGATCTTGGCGTCGAGATTGGAAAGCGGCTCGTCGAGCAGCAGGATGCCGGGGTCGATGGCAAGCGCGCGGCCCAGCGCRACGCGCTGRCGCTGSCCGCCCGASAGCGCCGTGACCTTGCGCTCCTCGTAGCCGGACAAGCCGAGGAAACTCAGCACCTCGGCGACCCGGGCGGCGATCTCCGCCTTCGACTTGCCGCGCAGCTTGAGGCCATAGCCGATGTTCTGCAGCACGGTCATATGCGGCCAGAGCGCATAGGACTGGAAGACCATCGCCATGCCCCGCTTCTCAGGCGGCAGGCCGGCGATATCCTTGCCGCCGACGACGATGGAGCCGGCCTCGACCGGAACGAAGCCGGAAAGGGAGCGCAACAGCGTGGTCTTGCCGCAGCCGGAGGAGCCGAGCAGCGCCGTGAAACTGCCGGGCGCGAAGTCGAGATCGATGCCGTGCAGCACCCGCGTGCCACTATAGGCGACCTCGAGACCGCGCACGCTGATCGCCGCGCCGCTGCCGGTTTTGGGCTGCGTTTCCACCTGCAAGACAGCTACTCCCTGGCCCTTCCCCGGCCGCCGGCGAACTGGAATATTTCTTCCATTGCCGATCCTTTTGAAATAAATGTTACGTACGGGGCGCAGTCTATGCAAGAGCTTTGTGAAACTTGGGTGACAACCGGAATTCATTCCCTCTGGCTTCTGCCGGCCGCCGATGACGAGGCGATGATGGCGGCTCTCGTCGGCGAATTATCGGGCCGTTTCGGCACGCCCATCTTCGCCCCGCATCTGACGCTGCGCGGCGACACGCCCACGCCCCCTGCCGCCCTGGAACGCGCGGTGGCGGAGGCCGCGGCGACGGTCGAAGCCTTTGCGGAACCGGTCGCCGTCGTCGAGGGAAGCGACGCCTTCTTCCGCTCATTCTACGCGCGTTTCGCGGTCTCGTCGCCGCTGGCGAAGCTCAAGCGCGCGCTCGATCCCGACGGCCTCGACAGCTTCATGCCGCATGTCTCGCTGCTCTACGGCCCGGTCGTGGCAGCGGCGAAGGCCGAAGCCATCCGGGAGGTGAATGCGCGGCTCGCCGGACGCAGCATCCGCTTCGACCGGATCGGCGTCGTCACCTCGGGGCAGGATGTCCCGATCGCGGAATGGCGTGTGGTTGCGCAGGCAAGCCTGCGCTCGGCCTGAGCCGGCGGCTTCTCAGATCATCGGCGGAAAAGGGAAGGCAGGCTACTCGCCCGTCAGCTCGCGATTGCGGCGGCTGACCTCCTCGCTGTAGCGCTTGATCGCATGCGCCTCGCTGAGGATGCCGACGAGGCGCCGGCTCTCGCGATCAGCCACCACCGGCAGCGCCTCGCTCTCCGCCTCGTCGAACAGCTTCAGCGTGTCGCGCACCGACATGTTGGCGAGGAGCATCTTGTCGCCGTTGCGCAGGAGATGGCGCACGGTGCGCGGCGCCGGCTCGGCCGCGGCCTGCTCGTCGAGCGCGGGGTCGGGCTCGTAGAGTGCGCCCGGCGGGATCATGCCGGCATAGGCGTCGTTCTGGCCGACGGCGACGAGGTAGTTGATCGAGCCCGGCGGATATTTCAGCCGGGCCTCGGCGATCGGCGCGTCCGCCTCGATCTTCGGCACTTCGAGACGCATCATGCTGCCGGCGGTGAGATCGCGGATCCAGCCGACATCATAGGCGCCGCGGATGCTCTCGCCGCGCAGATGGAAGCGCCAGGTCGCGAAAGAGTAGCCGAAGAGCCGGCGCGTCACCAGCGAGGCGGCGCCAGCCGCGCCCATCACCGCCAAGGTGAGCTTGAGATTGCCCGTCATCTCCAGCGCGAGGAGCGCCATCGTCATCGGCCCGCCGACGATCGAGACGGCAAGCGAGCTCATCCCCACTAGCGCGAACAAAGTCTCGTGGCCGATGAGATTGGGGAAGAACGGGGTGAGCAGGCCGATGAAGAGCCGGCCGGTCAGGACACCGAGCAGCAGCGAGGCGAAGAACAGGCCGCCGCGGAAGCCGGAGCCGATCGAGACCGAGGAGGCCAGCGCCTTGGCGACCAGCACCAGCGCCAGCAGGCCGAGGCTCGCATCCATGCCGAGATAGAGGTTGATGGCACCATGGCCGGCCGAGAAGACCGAGGGAATCCAGATGGCGAGCGCGCCGACGACGAGCCCGCCGAAGGCCGGGCGCAGATAGGTCGGGATGCGCGAGCGGCGGAAGGCCGCCTCGACGAAGGCGGCGGCGCGCATCACGACGATGCCGACCAAGCCGCAGGCCGAGCCGAGCAGCACGACCAGCGGCAGGTCCGAGATGGTGATGGAGCCGATCGCGGGAACCTCGACTGAAAGCAGGGCCGGCGAGAGCAGATCATGCGTGACRGTCGCCATGAAGGTCGCAGCCATGACCGGCACGAAGACCGCGATCGAATAGCTGCCGAGGATGAGCTCGAAGGCGTAGAAGGCGCCGGTCAGCGGCGCGTCGAAGGCGGCGCCGATCGCACCGCCGGCAGCGCAGCCGACGATGAGCCGCATATCCGCCCGGCGCAGGCGCAACCGGCGTCCGATATGGGAGGCGAGCCCGCTGGCGGCCTGCGTGTAGCCGGCTTCAAGCCCGACCGAGGCGCCGGAACCGCTCGAGCCGATGGTCTGGAGCGCGACGATGATGCTGTCGCGCATCGACATGCGCCCGCCATGCAGCGCGTTGGCCTCGATCGGGTCGACCGGCTGGCTGCGGCGGCGGAAGAAGAACCAGGAGGCGAAACCGACGACGAGGCCGCCGGCCACCGGCCCGGCAATGGCCCGCCAGGGCGGAATGCCGCTCGMGATCGAAAGCCGCTGGCCGCTGGCGATGCCGAAGATCAGCTCGTGCAGGAACTGCGTCGCCAGCGACATCGCGACGACGACGATGCCGGCCAGGACGCCAACCACCGACGCCAGGACGACGATCCCGATTTCGCTGGACCGGATGAGCGCGCGCAGCCCCTGCGGCGTATCGGGAGACGACGTGTCGGGAGGGGTGGCTTTGACGGTGATCAAGGCAGCGGCCCGTGAGGCGGGTTTGCGTTGGCCGGCGGTCGCATATTGCCGTGGCGATAACAAGGGCCGGGCGGTCGCCCGATGCGATCATCATGCTTTCGGGTGAAGTGGTTTCAAAAAGATGTCCGTTTGCATGCCCTCGACGCATGACGGCCGCGCTCGATGCGCGGTTGATTGTCATCGTTCCAAAGTGAAGTTTCGGCGATGTGGTCCGCGGCGCTTCGCCGCAGAAGACCAGCCCAGCGAGGCCCGTCTATGCCGTCCCTCTCTCCCAGTCGGCGCCAGTTTCTTTCCTCCACCAGTATGTTGCTGCTGATCGCCTCGGCTGCCGGGGCGCGCGCCGCGGAGCATTCCGGTTCGCTGCCGTGGAAGCCCTTCGCGGCCCTGCCTCCCACGACGCTGCCCGGCGGGCGCTGGTACGTCTTCACCCCGGAGGAAGCCCGCACCGTCGAGGCGATCGTCGACCGGCTGATCCCGGCCGACGAGCTCAGCATCGGCGGCAGGGAGGCTGGCTGCGCAGGCTTCATCGACCGTCAGCTCGCCGGCAGCTACGGCTCCTCGGAACGACTCTACACGCAAGGCCCCTTTGCCGCCGGGCTGCCGACGCAGGGCTATCAGGGCAGCGCGGCGCCGACCCGGCGCTATCGGGAAGGGCTCGACGCACTCAACAAGCACACAAGGGCGAATTTCGGCGGCAAAGCATTCTTCGATCTCGGCGCCGCCGAGCAGGACCAGGTGCTGAAAGATTTCGAGACCGGCAAGGTCGACTACAAGCCCGCCGCGGGCTTCTTCAACCTCGTGCTGCAGAACACGATGGAAGGCTTCTTCGCCGACCCGATCTATGGCGGCAACAAGGACATGGCGGGCTGGAAGTTCATCGGCTTCCCCGGCGCCCGCTACGATTATCGCGATTACATCACGGCCCATAACCAGCCCTTCCCCCTGCCGCCGCTGTCGATCGCGGGCCGGCCGGAGTGGAAGACGGGCGACAAGTAAGCGGGAAGCTGACAGATGGCACGCAAACTCCCCCGCAAGGATGTCGTCATCGTCGGGCTCGGCTGGACAGGCTCGATCCTGGCGCATGAACTGACGGATGCCGGCCTCGACGTCGTCGCGATCGAGCGCGGCCCCTGGCGCGACACCGCGACCGACTTCAACGTCGCCTACGCCCCCGACGAATTGCGCTATGCCGTGCGCAAGGACCTGTTCCTGCAGCCGGCGCAGGAAGCGATGACGATGCGCAACAACGTCACGCAGACGGCGCTGCCGATGCGCGACTACGGCTCCTTCCTGCCCGGCACCGGCGTCGGCGGCGCGGGCACGCACTGGAACGGCCATACCTGGCGCTTCTTTCCGAGCGATTTCACGCTCAAGACGCATCTGACCGAGCGCTACGGCGCGGACCGGCTCTCCGAGCTTCAGATCCAGGACTGGGGCGTGAGCTATGACGAGCTCGAAAGCGCCTTCGACCGCTTCGAATACCTCGCCGGCATCTCCGGCAAGGCCGGAAACCTCAACGGCACGATCCAGCCGGGCGGCAACCCCTTCGAGGGGCCGCGCAAGCGCGAATACCCGCTGCCGGCGATGCAGATGACCTATGCGCCGACGCTGTTCGCGGAAGCCGCGCGGTCCAGGGGGCTGCACCCCTTCCCGACGCCCTCGGCCAACCTGTCCAAGGCCTATGTCAACCCGCTCGGCATCGCCATGGGGCAATGCACCGCCTGCGGCTTCTGCGAGCGCTTCGGCTGCGCCAATTATTCGAAATCGAGCGCGCATACGACCGTGCTGCCGGTGCTGATGCGCAAGTCGAATTTCGAGGCGCGCACCGAATGCGAGGTGCTCAAGATCAACCTGGCGCCCGACGGCAAGACCGCGACGGGCGTCACCTATATCGACGTCAACGGCGAAACTTTCGAGCAGCCGGCCGATATCGTGCTGCTCAACGCCTACGGGCTGCACAATGTCCGGTTGATGCTGCTCTCGGGCATCGGCAAGCCCTACGACCCCGCGACCGGCGAAGGCGTGGTCGGGCGCAACTACTGCTACCAGACCAATGCCTCGGCGCAGGTCTTCTTCGAGGGCAAGTCGATGAACCCGTTCATCGCGGCCGGCGCGCTCGGCCAGACGGTGGACGACTATAATGGCGATGCCTTCGACCATGGCGCGCTGAACTTCGTCGGCGGCGCCGGCATCAACTGCATCCCGACGAATGGCCGCCCGATCCAGTACCGGCCCGTGCCGCCCGGCACGCCGCGCTGGGGCTCGGCCTGGAAGAAGGCGACCAAGCAGTATTACAACAACACCCTGACCTTCTCGTCGCAGGGCTCCTCCTATGCGACGCGCGGCAACTATCTCGACCTCGATCCGACCTACAAGGACCGCTTCGGCCGGCCGCTGCTGCGCGTCACCTTCGACTTCCCGGACAACGACATCCGCATGTCGAACTGGGTGAGCGACCGGATGCAGGAGATCGCCACCGCGCTCGGCGGCAAGCAGGCGGTCGTCGGCAAGCAGCAGAAGGGCTGGAACTCCGTGCCCTATCAGAGCACGCACAACACCGGCGGCGCGATCATGGGCACGGACCCGAGGACCAGCGCGGTCAACCGGCACCTGCAGAGCTGGGACGTACCGAACGTCTTCGCCATCGGCGCCTCGGCCTTCCCGCAGAATGCCGGCAAGAACCCGACCGGGCCGGTCGGCGCGCTTGCCTTCTGGGCCGCGGATTCGATCCGCAACCACTATCTGAAAAACCCCGGCAAGCTGGTGGAAGCATGAAGAAGGCAGCGCTCCTCGCCGGCCTCGCGGCCGCCACGCTCTTCGGGGCGAAAGTCMTCGCCTCCGACCTGTTCGACCGCATCAATGCCGGCCGCTACCAGGCGATCCTGGCCGATTGCGCGGCCTGCCACACCAAGCCCGGCGGCAAGCCCTTCGCCGGGGGCGCACCGCTGCAGACGCCCTTCGGCGCGCTGGTGCCGTCCAACATCACGCCAGACCTCGAGACCGGCATCGGAAGCTGGACCTATGCGGATTTCCGCAGCGCGGTGAAGACCGGCGTCGGCAAGGACGGCAAGCGCCTCTATCCGGCGATGCCCTACCCGGCCTATGCGGCGATGAGGGATTCCGACGTCGCCGATCTCTGGGCCTATTTCCAGAAGGTCGAGCCGGTCTCTAACCGCGTCGTCTCGAACCAACTCCCCTTCCCGTTCAGTATCCGGGCCGCGATGATCGGCTGGAATCTCCTCAATTTCTCGCCGAAGGAGTTCCAGGCCGACGCCAGCAAATCGGCCGAGTGGAACCGGGGCGCCTATCTGGTCAACGGCGCCGGCCATTGCGGCACCTGCCATACGCCCAAGAGCC
>NZ_JBFRDQ010000208.1:0-6989 GCF_052113865.1 Allobosea sp. TAB14
AGCCCGGTGAGGACGACGACGACCGCCGCATAGGCGGCGAGGATGAAGCCGGCATGCGGCCCGAGGCTCGTGGCCAGCGCGGTCATGCCGGCGCTCCCTGCGCCGACAGCCGGTCGAGCCGCTCGGCCTCGAGGATCGTCAGGGTGCGCACGCGCCGGCGCATGATCTCGGCGCGCATCGCCACCATGTGCAGCGTCAGCGCGAAGAGCGTGAAACCCAAGGCCAGGATCAGCAGCGGCCAGAGCATGGAGCCATCGATGGTCGAGCCGCCCATGCGGAAGACCGAGGCCGGCTGGTGCAGCGTGTTCCACCAGTCGACCGAGAACTTGATGATCGGCACGTTGACGAAGCCGATCAGCGTCAGGATCGCGACCGCCCGCCCCGCCCGCGAGGGATCGTCGAGCACGCGCCAGAGCGCGATGATCCCGAGATAGACCAGGAACAGGATCAGGACCGAGGTCAGCCTGGCATCCCAGACCCAGTAGGTGCCCCACATCGGCTTGCCCCAGAGCGCCCCGGTGACCAGGCAGACCAGCGCGAAGCAGGCGCCGATCGGCGCCGCCGCCTTCTGCGCGACATCGGCGAGCGGGTGGCGCCAGACCAGCGTGCCCAGCGCCGAGACAGCCATCATCGCGTAGAACATCATGGCGAGCCAGGCCGCCGGCACATGCACGAACATGATGCGGATGGTCTCGCCCTGCTGGTAGTCGGGCGGCGCCACGAACCAGGCGAGATAGAAGCCGACGACCAGCAGCAGCGCCGACACCCCCGTGAGCCACGGCAGGAGCGCGGAAGACAAGCGCATGAAGCGCGTCGGGTTGGCGAGGTCGATCAGGCTGGCCATGTCATCTGCAAACGGTGCCATCGGGCACGGGCGCCGCAGCAATAGCAATCCCGGCCCCGTCACGGCAATGCGCCGCAGCCTCGCTGCGACATCACGAAGCTGCTGGCGCACGAATCAGGCAGTCCCGAGGCAAGCCCTTCGAAGGCTTGATCTTTTCCGATTTTGGCTCGAAAGGCGCCGTTGCGTCAACCGCGTGCCCCACGGTATCACATTGAATATATTACAGATTCAGAACTCTCCGCTTGCGGGGAGAGCGCTCGCATTCTACCGTCGGGAACCGATGGGGGGACCACCATGGAAATGCGTTTGTCCGACGCGGTCCAGCGCGAGGTCGAGCTTGCGATTCGCTCGAAAGCGAGCCAGTCGCTCGTCGTAGACGTCTACGCGACGGCCGAGGAAATCCAGCGCGAGCACGATGTCGGCGGCATCGGCCTCGATGCCATCGCCGACACGGTCGCGCGGCTTGCGGCGCAATGCGGCTGCGCCGTGGAGCTCGACCACCACGGCCGCGGCGCCGCTCACTCCGGCTGACGCAGCGCGGCTGCCGCCGCCAGCGTGCCGACCACGATCGCCGCCAGCGACAGCGCGACCAGGATCAGGAACGGCGTGCGGAACGGCACCGTTCCGCCGAGCGCCGCATTCGCGGCCGAGACCCCGAAGATCAGCACGGGAATCGTCAGCGGCGCTACCAGCACCGGCACGATCAGACCGCCGCGCCTGAGGCTCGCCGCCAGTGCCGCGCCGGCCGCGCCGATGAAGCTGAGCGCCGGCGTGCCGACCAGCAGCGTGGCGAAGAGCGGCAGCACCGCCTCGCCCGGCAGCGCAACGAGGAGCCCGAGCAGCGGCGAGACGAGCGCCAGCGGCAGGCCCGTGGTCAGCCAATGCGCCAGCCCCTTGGCCAGAACCGCCCCTTCGAGCGGCAGCGACGAAGCCCGCATCAGCTCGAGCGAGCCGTCCTCCTCGTCGCTCTGGAACAGCCGGTCGAGCCCGATCAGCACGGAAAGCAGCGCCCCGAGCCACAGGATCGCCGGGCCGATCCGCGACAGCAAGTTGAGGTCCGGCCCGAGCGCGAAGGGAACCAGCACGACAAGCGTCAGGAAGAAGACGAGCGCGAGTTCGCCGCCGCCGCCGGCACGCGCCGCCAATGCGAGATCGCGTTTCAGGATGGCGATGAAGGCACGTCTCACGGCCCGATCCTGAGTTCGCGCGCTTCGTCCAGCCCGAGCGGCCCATGCGTCGCAGCGAGAATCGCGCCGCCCATCAGCAGATGCGCGCGCATCAGCCCGGTGAGCATGGCCTGCGAGGCGGTATCGAGCGCCGCCATCGGCTCGTCGAGCAGCCAATAGGGGCGCCACGACACCAGAAGCCGCGCCAGCGCCACCCGGCGCCGCTGGCCGGCGGAGAGGTAGCCGACCGGCAAGGTGGCGACATGGGCGAGCCCGACGGCCTCCAGCGCCGCCTCGGGCGACGCCGCCGGACTGCCGAGCAGATCCTGCGCGAAGGCGAGATTCTCCCGCGCCGTCAGCGCCGTCTTCAACCCGTCGCGGTGGCCGACGAGGTGGCTGAGCTCGGGAAGTTCCGCCTCATCCGCCCCCTCGATGCGGATGCTGCCGCCATCGGGCCGCAACCGTCCGCACAGCATGGCGATGAGGCTCGACTTACCGGCGCCGTTGCGGCCGGTCAGCGCCAGCGCCTCGCCATTGCCGAGCGACAGACTCACGCCATCGAAAACCAGCCTGCCGCCGCGGCGACAGGCGAGATTCTCGACGCGGAGGCGCGAATCCTGGAACGGAGTTTGCGTCAAGGCAGCAATGCCGCCGATGCATTCGACCACATTTCGTTCATGTAGCGCGCTTCTTGGAATTGCTCTATAGAACCCGCGGCTACGCCGCACGCCGATCCGGCGCGGGGCCCGGGCACTCCCGGGGCGGCGCGCGCGCCACGCGCATTAGGCCTTCGAACGGCAGCGTCCGCAAGGGCAGAAACCCTTGGAGACTTGCCGGTCGCGACCGCAACCCCTTGATCAGGATATTGCCCGCATGGCTTCGCTCGATTCATTCAAGGCCCGCAAGACACTCGATGTCGGCGGCAAGAGCTACACCTATTACTCCCTGCCCGACGCCGAGAAGAACGGCCTGCCCGGCATCTCGAAGCTGCCCTTCTCGATGAAGGTGCTGCTCGAGAACCTGCTGCGCAACGAGGACGGCCGCTCGGTGACGAAGGCCGATATCGAGAACTTCGTCGGCTGGCTCGACGACAAGGGCAAGGCCGGCAAGGAGATCGGCTTCCGCCCGGCCCGCGTGCTGATGCAGGACTTCACCGGCGTGCCGGCGGTGGTCGACCTCGCCGCGATGCGCGACGGCGTCAAGGCGCTCGGCGGCGACGCCCAGAAGATCAACCCGCTCGTTCCCGTCGATCTCGTCATCGACCACTCGGTGATCGTCGACGAGTTCGGCACGCCCAAGGCGCTCGCCCAGAACGTCGAGCTCGAATACGAGCGCAATGCGGAGCGCTACAAGTTCCTCAAATGGGGCCAAGGCGCCTTCGACAATTTCCGCGTCGTCCCGCCCGGCACCGGCATCTGCCACCAGGTCAATCTCGAATACCTCGCCCAGACCGTCTGGACCCGTAGCGAGACCATCGACGGCACCGAGGTCGAGGTCGCCTATCCCGACACCGTCGTCGGCACCGATTCGCACACCACCATGGTCAACGGCCTCGCCGTTCTCGGCTGGGGTGTCGGCGGCATCGAGGCGGAGGCCGCCATGCTCGGCCAGCCGCAGTCGATGCTGCTGCCGGAGGTCATCGGCTTCAAGCTGACCGGCGCGCTCAAGGAAGGCATCACCGCGACCGATCTCGTGCTCACCGTCACCCAGATGCTGCGCAAGAAGGGCGTCGTCGGCAAATTCGTCGAGTTCTTCGGCCCCGGCCTCTACAACCTAACCCTGGCCGACCGCGCCACGATCGCGAACATGGGCCCGGAATACGGCGCGACCTGCGGCTTCTTCCCGGTCGATGCCGAGACGCTGGACTATCTCACCACCACCGGCCGCAAGGCGGAGCGCATCGCGCTGGTCGATGCCTACAGCAAGGCTCAAGGGCTCTTCGCCACCCGCGAGACGGCCGATCCGGTCTTCACCGACACGCTGGAGCTCGATCTCTCGACGGTCCAGCCCTCGATGGCCGGCCCGAAGCGCCCCGAGGGCCGCGTCGACCTCTCCGCCGTCAAGGCCGGCTTCGCCGCCGCCATGGAGAGCGACTACAAGAAGGGCGGCGAGCTTTCGCGCCGCGTTGAGGTCGAGGGCGAGGATTTCGATCTCGGCCATGGCGACGTCGTCATCGCCGCCATCACCTCCTGCACCAACACCTCGAACCCCTCGGTGCTGATGGCGGCCGGCCTGCTCGCCCGCAATGCAGTCGCCAAGGGCCTCAAGGTCAAGCCTTGGGTGAAGACCTCGCTGGCGCCCGGCTCGCAGGTCGTCGCCGAATATCTGGCCAAGTCCGGCCTGCAGACCGACCTCGACAAGCTCGGCTTCAACCTGGTCGGCTTCGGCTGCACCACCTGCATCGGCAATTCCGGCCCGCTGCCGGCGCCAATCTCGAAGACGATCAACGACAAGGGCCTGATCGCCGGCGCCGTCATCTCCGGCAACCGCAACTTCGAAGGCCGCGTCTCGCCGGACGTGCAGGCGAACTACCTGGCGTCGCCGCCGCTGGTCGTCGCCTATGCGCTGGCCGGCTCGGTCCAGATGGACCTGACCACGCAGCCGCTCGGCCAGGGCTCGGACGGCAAGGACGTCTATCTCAAGGACATCTGGCCCTCCAACAAGGAGATCCAGAGCTTCATCCAGCAGAACGTCACCCGCGCGATCTTCGAGGCGAAGTACGCCGACGTCTTCAAGGGCGACGCCCACTGGCAGGCGGTCGACGCCCCGCAGAGCGAGACCTATGCCTGGGACGACGATTCGACCTATGTGCAGAACCCGCCCTATTTCCAGGGTATGCACCAGAAGCCGGACGCGATCGGCGACATCAAGGGCGCCCGCATCCTCGGCCTCTTCGGCGACAAGATCACCACCGACCACATTTCTCCGGCCGGTTCGATCAAAGCGGCCTCCCCGGCCGGGGCCTATCTGACCGAGCATGGCGTCGCGGTCGCCGACTTCAACCAGTACGGCACGCGCCGCGGCAACCATGAGGTGATGATGCGGGGCACCTTCGCCAATATCCGCATCCGCAACCACATGCTCGGCCCGAACGGGCGCGAGGGCGGCTACACCATCCACTACCCGTCGAAGGAAGAGCTGCCGATCTACGACGCCGCGATGAAGTACAAGCAGGAGAAGGTGCCGCTGGTGATCTTCGCCGGCGTCGAGTACGGCAACGGCTCCTCGCGCGACTGGGCGGCGAAGGGCACCAACCTCCTCGGCGTCAAGGCGGTGATCGCCCAGAGCTTCGAGCGCATCCACCGCTCGAACCTGGTCGGCATGGGCGTCGTGCCCTTCACCCTGCAGGAGGGCACGAGCTGGGCCTCGCTCGACCTGAAGGGCGACGAGATGGTCACCATCCACGGGCTGGCCAACGTCAAGCCGCGCCAGATGATGGAAGCCGAGATCACCTATGCCGACGGCACGGTGAAGAAGGTGCCGATCCTCTGCCGCATCGATACGCTGGACGAGATCGACTACTTCAAGAACGCCGGCATCCTGCAATACGTGCTACGCGGGCTCGCCGCGTAAGCATCCTGGCAGCGAAGGTCGTGTTTCCTGCACGGCCTTCGGTGACCAAAACGTCACAACGCGGCCGGCGCAAGCCGGCCGTGCTCGTATCGGGACCCATCCCAGTTGTCCTCGCGCGCGGCGCGGTGTAAGGGGGCCGGTCAGTCATCCTCGGCGGAGACTTGGGGCAGGCGCAGGGATCATCCCGCGCTCGGACGTCGTCCGCCGACATCCTTTCAAGACGGGAGCACCCGCATGTCCGCCACGTTCGAGACGGTCGCCGGCATCATTTCGGAAACCTGCGATATTCCGCGTGAGAAGATCACGCCGCAGAGCCATGCCATCGACGATCTCGGCATCGACTCGCTCGCCTTCCTCGACATCGCCTTCGCGATCGACAAGGCCTTCGGCATCAAGCTGCCGCTCGAGCAGTGGACGCAGGAGGTCAATGAGGGCAAGGCCCCGGCAGAGCAGTATTTCGTGCTCGAGAACCTCTGCAAGCGCATCGACGACCTCGTCGCCGCCAAGAAGGCGTAACGCCTGCGCGGGGGCTGCCGGACTTGAGCCGGCGCCCCGCTCCCGATAGAGCATAGGCCGCTGAACGGATCAGACCGATCCGCACAGCGGCCGCGCGCCGTTCTGGCGTGCCCAGCTGGTCAAGGATCGCATGCGCCTCGAATATTTCGACATGATCGACAGGGTCGTTTCCTTCGATCCGTCGCTGCAGCGCATCGTCACGCGCTCCACCGTCCCGGCCGAAAGCCCGGTCTTCGAGGGCCATTTCCCCGGCCACCCGCTCGTCCCTGGCGTGCTGCTGACCGAGACCATGGCCCAGGCCTCCGGCTATCTGCTGCTCGGCCTCAACGGTCTCAGCCAGATGCCCTTCCTCATGACCGTGGACAAGGCGCGCTTCCGCAGCTTCGTCGAGCCCAACGCCGAGCTGGAAGCCAGCGCCGAACTGGTGATCGAGGGTTCCGGCTATGCCGCGACGAAGGCGAAGCTGACGAGCAACGGCAAGCCGATCTGCGATGCGGAGCTGCGCTTCCGCCTGATGCCCTTCCCCGCCGATATGCGCGCCCTCATGCAGAGCCGCATCGAAGCCATCGGCCTGAAGCCGGAGCCTGCTCCATGAGCGATATGACGATGAACCGCCGGGACGTGGTCATCACCGGCATCGGCATCGCCTCCAGCCTCGGCGAATGCGTCGAGGTCCATGCCGCGGCGCTCGCCGCCGGCGGCCCGCCGACCGTCGATACCGAGAGCTTCAAGCCCTATCCGGTCCATCCGCTCCTCGCGCTGGAGCTCGACCGGCAGATCCCGAAGAAATCCGACCAGCGCCAGATGGAGCCCTGGCAGCGCCTCGGCGTGTACGCCGCCGGCCTCGCCCTCGATTCCGCCGGGATCAAGGAGGATGCCGAGGCCAAGAG
>NZ_JBFRDQ010000209.1:0-6969 GCF_052113865.1 Allobosea sp. TAB14
GCCCGGCTTCCCGCTGAGCCCGATCCAGAACGGCACCGGCAATCTCGGCGGCGACGGCGCCTTCATTCCCGCCTCCTATTCGTCCTGGCAGCTCACCGACAGGCTGTGGATCGGCGTGACCACCGGCGCGCCCTACGGCCTGCGTTCGAAGCCCGACCATCAGGTCAATGCCGCGCAGATCTATGGCCGCTCCGCCAAGGTGCAGACCATCAACGTCTCGCCGACGATCGGCTATCAGGTCAATGACTGGCTCGCGATCGGCGCGGCGCTGCAGGTCCAGTATTTCAACGCCTCGCTGAAGCAGGCTGGGGGCATCGGCCCGAGCGCCGCACCGGTGATCATCGAAGGCAACACGATCGATTTCGGCTACCGCTTCGGTGTGACGCTGACCCCGCTCCAGGGCACGACGATCGGTCTGGCCTATCGCTCGGAAGTGCGCCAGACGCTGGAAGGCACCTTCCGGGCGCCGACTGCGGGCGTCATCCCGGTCAAGGCCAACCTCAACCTGCCTGACTCGGTGGTGTTCGGTGTCTCGCAGGTCATCAACGACCAGTGGCAGGTCCATGCCGGCGTCGAGTGGACGAACTGGAGCCGCTTCCGCAACATCCCGATCGTCAGCAAGACCGGCAGCGTTCCGATCACCAGCCTGAACTTCCAGTATGACGACGCCTGGTATTTCTCGCTCGGCGCGGAATACAAGTACAACAACGCGCTGACGCTGCGGGCCGGTGTCGGCTACGAACTCTCGGCGGTCAACGACCGCAACCGCACGATCTTCATCGCCGACAACGACCGGCTCTGGCTCTCCGCGGGCTTGAGCTACCAGGTCACGGAGAAGCTGAAGCTCGACCTCGGTTACACCTTCATCGACGTGAAGAAGGCCAAGGTGAACTACACCGGCTTCCACCCGCAGCAGAGCGCGGTGCTCTTCTCGGGCGATGCCAAGCCCTACATCAACATCGCCTCGGTCGGCCTGACCTATCGCTGGGACGACCCGGCCCAGACGCTCCCGGTCCATCCGGTCGTCCGCAAGTACTGAGCAGCCGCACGCGCGAGCTTTGCAAAGCCGGCCTTCGGGCCGGCTTTTTGCTGTGAGGCCGCGACAAGCTCATCGCGTGGCGGGCATGTCGGCGATGGGAGGGGAGCGGTCGTTAGCCCTATACCTAAAAGCGGACGCGGGAGGGGCCGCTACTGCAAAATCCCACAGCGCCGCTGCAGCTCTCGGGAAAATGCCGGCATGTCCCGACCGGGAATGCCGTATCGGATTCGAGGGCCGGGGGAAGGCTGCTGGGAAGCGGAGGCCTCGAAGACCCGAGCGAAGCAGCCGCCGCTGGCGCCGTAGATGCCGCGCTGCGCGGCTAGACCGAGACCGATACGATAAGGAATGCTGCCAGCACCATTCGCTCGCACCGGGCTTTGCACCACCCGCTCTTGCCGCGCGGCGCAGTCGTTGATGGCGTCGGCGAGACGGTTGTCCCAGTGGCAATATCCGTTGACTGATTGAATCCCAAAAAGCGTCCGAGCACATTTGCAATGCGCGCCGCGCTCGACGGGGCGCGGGTAATTCTGCGCGGAAGCAGCCGTTGCGGTTATGACGAATAACGCGGCGATCGCAGCCTTAAGCATGGAAGCCCCCCGGCATCTTTGCCCAGCACAACCTTGGGTTACCCTCCCGACAAGTCAACTCGACGAAGGGACAAGTGAGGTGCCGGCTTTGATGGCAGCTATGGGTCGGTAGCAGACTTTCGGCTGGCCTATCCGCTCAACGACCAGTCAGCCTTTCAAAACCCGGCAGTGCGGCGGATTGTGGGTCGATGATGGCCTTGGTGGCAACTAAAACTAAAGCAGCTGTAATTATTAAAAGCATCAACCAGTAAGTTTTTCGCAGTGAATTAGCAGATACCGGGCGTGAACTCTCGAAATTATCTTGTGAATTTTCCATCGTATACTCAGCCATGCAGGCGATATATCGATCTATGCGATGCCTAAGCACATAAACTAACCCATATACGGGAAACAATGTCGCGAATTGCAGGGCATCTACATTGAGCTTCAAGTGAATTGCCTGCCATAGCGTCAATCGGAAAAACGATAGGCTGCTACTCTAAACTTCACAAGTCTCTTCGCCAAAATCTAGAGGCTGCTATGGGTCGTAAACGGACGCAGAAAATGTATGCTCGCGTGATGCACGGCCCTAAACGCATCAACCGATATCCAGCGCCATGGCGACTAGTTCTCGCCTTCATTGTCGCTCCTCTCGTTGGAGCCGCGGTACTAACAATTTTTCAGTTCGGTTGGCCAACCCCCCTGGCCAAGCTGCTTGGATCCGTCACGCTTCTCAGCATGGGGGCTCTTCCAGCAACGGCCTTGTTTGGCCTGCCAGCCTACTTAATTCTACGAAACTGGGCGGCACCAAGCTTGCTGAACTGCGTGGTTGTTGGAGCCGCGGTCGCGATTATGCC
The DNA here is from genome assembly GCF_052113865.1 of Allobosea sp. TAB14. Lineage (NCBI taxonomy): Bacteria > Pseudomonadati > Pseudomonadota > Alphaproteobacteria > Hyphomicrobiales > Alloboseaceae > Allobosea > Allobosea sp. TAB14. The sequence continues at coordinate 2,463 of NZ_JBFRDQ010000209.1, forward strand.
TAGCCTCCTCCTCGAACTGCTCCCAACGTCAACGACCTTTCAATTCAACATTGGCGGGCGTGCGACGGTAGTCGATGGTCATAGGACAGCTTGGGGGTGGGAACTGTGGCGCGCTAACCTGATTAGAACTGCCGTAGCGGGTCTGGCGGGAGGAGCCGTGTTCTGGGCATTGGCTCTCTTGCGCATCACCATGCCCAAGTCCGCTTAGGGTCGGAAGCAGACTTGCGATCCGAGGCCGAAAGCGCTCTGTTTGCGTTACCTGCGGCGGAGGAAATGATGGGCTTGGTTCGAATTTTAATCGCGGCTGCAGCAACCGCCATTGCGCCGAGCTTAGGCGGCTCGCAAATCCCGGATACCCCTGCTCAGGTCCATGGCCTTAGATCGGAGCATGCGTCCTACTTTGAAACGAGTTTCGTAGGTTCGATCACTTGCCACGTTCCGCAACACTACTCATTCCGAAAATTCTATGACCTCAACCTCCGGCCGAAGGACGGCGGGGCGAAGCCATTTCCACAAAAACTGATCGATTATCGCAATTCGGATGACACCTATTCCGTCTTTGTGATCCACGAACGCCGTGGCCTCTATTTCCGTTATTTCGGCTATCGATTTGTGAGTAACGAGGTCGCCTGCTTCTGATCTGCGACAGTGCAGTTGAGAGGCGTCGGCTATGGGTCGAAAGCAGACGAACCAGCCCCGACTTATCCCCGCGCTTTCCGTCCGGCTTATCCTCGGGCCACCTCATCCCCGAGGGGCGGCCATCCGGAGGTATGCCAGTGGCGGGATGAGGTCGGCGCCTGCGCGTGGAGTTACGATCCACTCCCGGGAGGCTTCGGGGCACCGCCCTGGGGGTACTACGGCCCCTGTGCGAGGAGCTCGCTGGAAGGCTCGGTGGCAACGGACGGCGCGAGCAAGGACGCGACAACCCGATGAGGGGAACTGGCGTCCGAGTTCGCCTTTCCCGACCCGCAAAGCCATATAAGCGCGGCCCGGAGACTTAAGAACGCCGGAAGCGGAGCGCCACGGGGCGTGCGGAGGGTGGCTCAATCCCTCCGCGCCGCATCCTGGCTCAACGGAAGCGGCCTTATACCCAACCGCGCCTCGCGGCGCTCCGCTGCCCCTCACCACCACCGAACGCGGCGACGCGGGCGGGCGAAGACCTTTGCGCCGAGCCTCTGCCTTCTTCCCATCGCGGGCCCGAGGAGGGGAGGCTAGACCTTCACCTTCACATAGGTCCCCGGCGCGTCCGCCAGCGCCTTGAGCTTGCCGCCGCCGGGCTCGCGCGCGGCGATCGTCTTCGGCGCCTGCGCTTCCAGCCAGGCGAACCAATGCGGCCACCAGGAGCCGGGATGCTCCTGCGCCTTGTCCATCCAGCTCTCATAGGAGCCCTTCACCGGGCCGCCGGTCCAGTACTGGTACTTCACCTTGGCGGGTGGGTTGACCACGCCGGCGATATGGCCGGAGCCTGCGACGACGTGCTCCACCGGGCCGCCGAAGCATTGCGAGCCGATGAAGACGGAAGGGGCAGGCGCGATGTGGTCCTCGCGCGTCGCGAGATTGTAGACCGGGATCTTCACGGCCTTCAGGTCGAGCATCTTGCCGCCGATGACCATCTCGCCCCGGGAGAGCTTGTTGTCGAGATAGCAGTTGCGCAGATAGAAGGAGTGGTTCGCCGCCGGCATCCGCGTCGAATCCGCATTCCAGTAGAGCAGGTCGAAGGGGGCGGGCGCCTTGCCCTTCAGGTAGTTGTTGACGGCGTAGGACCAGATCAGGTCGTTGGGCCTGAGCATGTTGAACGCGCCCGACATGCGCGAGCCGTCGAGAAAACCGGTCTTCGCCATCTGCTCCTCGATGGCGCGGATCTGCTCCTCGTCGACGAAGACGGAAAGCTCTCCGGCCTTCGAGAAATCGACCTGGGTGGTGAAGAAGGTCGCGCTCTCGATGCGCTTGTCACCGATCGCGGCCATATAGGCCAGCGTCACGCCGAGCAGCGTGCCGCCGACGCAATAGCCGATCGCCGAGACCTTCTTCTCTCCCGTCGCCTCTTCGATCGCGTCGAGCGCCGCGAAGATACCCTCGCGCATATAGCTCTCGAAATCCTTGCCGGCATGGCGCGCATCCGGGTTGACCCAGGAGATGCAGAAGACCGTGAGCCCCTGCGCGACGCACCAGCGGATGAAGCTCTTCTCGGCATTGAGGTCGAGGATGTAGAACTTGTTGATCCAGGGCGGCACGATCAGCAGCGGCCGCTTCAGCACCTGCGGCGTCGAGGGCGCGTACTGGATCAGCTCCATGATCTCGTTGCGGAAGATCACCTTGCCCGGCGTCGTCGCGATGTTGACGCCGACCTCGAAGGACTGGGCGTCCGACTGGCGGATCTTCAATTCGCCGCCGCCGGCCTCGACATCCTCGGCGAGCATCTTCATGCCGCGCACCAGGTTCTCGCCGTTCTGTTCCAGGGTTTCGCGCAGCAGCTCGGGATTGGTCGCGACGAAATTGGTGGGCGAGAGGGCGCTGGCGATCTGCTTGATGTAGAAGCGGGCCTTGTTGCGCGTATGCGGGTCGAGATCATCGGCCTTGTCGACCATGGTCTCGGCCCAGCGCGAGCCGATGAGATAGGCCTGCTTGATGAAGTCGAAGGTCGGGTGGTTCGACCAGTCCGGGTCCTTGAAGCGGGTGTCGCGCTTGTCCGGCTCGGCGACGGGCGCGACCTCCTCGCCGGCGGCCCGCTTCAGCGCCGCGCTCCACAGGTTGAAGAATTCGCCGGTGAGCGAGGCCTGGGCCTCGATGATCTTCGCCGGGTCGTTCACCCAGCGCTCGGCGACCCGCCCCAGCGTCTTGACCATGTCGCTGGCTTCGTCGGCCTGCCCGGTCTTGGCCTGCCCGCGTTCGAGCGGTTTCAGATAGGCGGCCGTGACCTTGCCGTACTCCTCGAAGAGACGGCCCATATTCTGCGCGAACTGATCGAGATCCGGGGTCGGCGTCCCGGACGCGCCAGCCGCTTCCTTCGATCGGTCGTCGCCCTGCCGGCCCATGAATCGTTTCCCCCTTGTTCTGAGGTTAGCGCATCGCTCCCCATTTTGGTCCTATTAAGGACGCGGCCGGTGTGCTTTACCAAGAAAATTCGTCGAACCGCCGGAAGTCCTCATGCCGATCGAACTCTCCGTGAAAAAGCCGCTCATCCTGTCGGCTGCGCTGCTGGGGCTCTCCCTGGCCGGCTGCGTCGGGGAAGGCCCGGTCAAGAGCTCGGCCGAGGCCATCGGCATGGCGACGACACCGCAGGAATCGAAAGCCTTCGTCCGCGCGACCCGCCCGGCGGAGATGGAGTATATCCCGGTGGGCTCGTCGATCCCGGTGGCGCAGCTTTGCCCCGGCCCCAATCCTCCGCCGGCCTATGTGCCCTCCGGCCAGGCCGCCCGCTTCAGGACGCCGCCGCCGATCCGCGATCCCAAGGATCCCTGCAAGCCGCGGGCGGGCTTCGAGTCGATCGAGAAGCAGCTCGCGGCAAAGCAGAAGGTCAACGAGGCGGCCGGCAACACGGCGAAATCCCTCGGAGCCGCGACGACGCCGCCGAAGCCGGCCCAGATTCCGCCGCTGAACTGACGCTCTCCGGGCCGTAAGCCCTGCGGGCAGGCGCCCATGTCTGCTCGCCTATTGGTCGAAGATCGCAATTTCTTGCGTTTTTGGCCCTGTCCTGAACAAAGATGCGGTGCTAAGCAGCCTTGGCGCAAGGAAGTGACCTTGCGCATGAGCGATGCCGCCGGCCGGAGGGTAGATCGTCGCGCGTCCGACGGACGCGGCCGCGATGGTCTATCTTATTGTTATCGCATCGGATTTTCCGGGAAGTGGAGGCCACTTTCCGGATCGGTGCTTCAGGGACCTGTTCGAGATGACCGATTTCCACCGCATCAAGCGCCTGCCGCCTTATGTTTTCGAACAGGTCAACAAGATCAAGGCCGCCGAGCGCGCCAAGGGCGTGGACATCATCGACCTCGGCATGGGCAATCCCGACCTGCCGGCGCCCAAGCACGTCATCGAGAAGCTGGTCGAGACGGCGGGCAAGCCGCGCACCGACCGCTATTCGGCCTCGAAGGGCATCGGCGGCCTGCGCCGGGCCCAGGCGAACTACTATGAGCGTCGCTTCGGCGTGAAACTGAACCCCGAGACGCAGGTCGTCGCGACGCTCGGCTCGAAGGAGGGCTTCGCCAACATGGCGCAGGCCATCACCGGCCCGGGCGACGTCGTACTCGTGCCGAACCCGAGCTATCCGATCCATGCCTTCGGCTTCCTGATGGCGGGCGGCGTGATTCGGTCCGTCCCGGCCGAGCCGACGCCGGCGATGTTCCCGGCGCTGGAACGGGCGGTGATGCATTCGGTGCCGAAGCCGATCGCGCTCGTCACCTGTTATCCGGCGAACCCGACCGCCTATGTCGCGACGCTCGATTTCTACCGCGACCTCGTCGCCTTCGCGAAGAAGCACGAGCTCATCCTGCTCTCGGACCTTGCC